>JAFOGE010000061.1 GCA_017386965.1 Clostridia bacterium | reverse complement strand
GAGGACGAGGATTTTTGCTGCGACGGCAACTGCGACGAGTGCGACGGCCTTGCCTGCGAGGACGACGAGTATTATGAGATCGTATGCCCCTCCAGCGGAGAAACCGTTTGCTTTGACGACGAGCTGGATCCCGAGGATCTGACCTGCCCTGCCTGCGGCGAGAAATTCGGCTGCATTGTGGACGAGGACGACCTCGATTCCATTCCCGAGGAGAAATAATTCTCTACGAAGCAATAGCGGGCAAAAGACATTCAAAGGCCCAAAAGAGGCGGCTGCAATTTTGTTGCAGCCGCCTCTTTTTGCTTGCGGGATCTTATTCTTTTTTCTCCTCGACGAGGACCGTGGCCTCACAGGGGGCAAGCCATTCCTCTTTTACGGGCGCGCCCGTGAAGGCATCTCGATAACGTCCCTTGGACATTGGCAGGACGTGGAAGGGCTCATTCCCCACGTTCACTGCCACCAGAATGCGCTCGCCCTCTCCCTCCCGTTCGAAGGTGAAGGCGTGTGCCTCCTTTTGCAGGAAGCGGAAGGATCCCTCGCGGAAGACGCCGTGCTCCCGTCGAAGCGCGCCTAATTTTTTGTAATGCTCCTGCAGCTCTCGGTTTTCCCTTCCCCACGGATAAGGCATCCGGCAGAAGGGGTCGCGATAGCCCTCCAGTCCCGCCTCGTCGCCGTAATAGACGGACGGAACACCGTAAACGGTGAATTGCAGAAGGGACGCGATCTTGAGCAGCGTGACTGCCTTTTCGCGTTGCAGATCGGTCAATCGCTTGCGCGCGAGCGTCGCATTGTCAAGCGTTGCTCCCGCGGATACCCCTGCGCCAAGCACCGTCAGGATCCGCTCGGTATCGTGCGTACCCAGAAGATTCATCAAGCTATCCGACACCTCCTTCGGATAGGAGGCATAGATCTCGGTCAATATGTTGCAGAAGGTCACGGCATCCCCTTGCGTCAGGAGGGACAGAATCGCGTTGCGGAAGGGATAATTCATCACGCTATCCAGCTGACGTCCCCCAAAATAGCGGCGGCGTACGCCGTAGGCCATCTTATCGGCCGCGTTCTCCCAGACCTCTCCGAGCAGAAGTGCCTCGGGGTCTTCCCTTTTGACCGCCTCGCGAAGCTCGTCCAGGAAGACGTCGGGAAGCTCGTCCGCAACGTCCAGACGCCAACCGTCCGCGCCCGCGCGGATCCATTTTTGTGCGATCCCGTTCTCCCCCGTAAAATAGCGGCGGCAGACGGGATTGTACTGGTTCAGCCGCGGCAGGATCTTGATGCCCCACCAGGCGTCGTACTCCTCGGGGCGCGCGCGGAAGGAATACCAATCCGCATAGGGACTGCCCGCCGACTGGTACGCTCCCAATTCGGAATAGCGCCCGCGTCGGTTAAAATAGCGGCTGTCGTCCCCCGTATGGTTGAACACGCCGTCGAGCAGGATTTTCATCCCTCTCGCATGCGCCTCGCGGACCAGGCACGCAAAGGCCTCCTCTCCGCCAAGGAGTGCATCCACCTTCTCGTAATCCCCCGTGTCATAACGGTGGTTGGAATAGGCCTCGAAAATGGGCGAAAGATAAAGCACGGTCACGCCCAGCTCCTGCAAGTGATCCAGCTTCTCGGTCACGCCCCAAAGGTTGCCGCCAAAGAAGACGTCGTTCGCCAAGGCCTCTCCCGGCTTTTGTGCGTACTGCGGAACGCCGTTCTCCCAATCCTCGTTCAGGGTTGCGTCGGAGCGAAGCTCGGCCTTCCCCTCCCCGCGGCAAAAGCGATCGACAAAGACGTGGTACATCGTTCCTCCGCGGAACCAGCGCGGCGTGTGAAAATCCGCCTCGTGGATCAAGAGGCGAAAGCGTCTGCCGCTCGCATGGGAAAGAGAGAGGGAAACGTTATCGGCCGTATCGGAAAAGAGCGTATCCCCGCCGCGCAGGAAAAGAAGCTCGTAGAAAAAGAGCCCTCCCCGCTCGCTCGTACAGATCTGCTCACTCTCCATCTCCAGGCGGTATTCGTCGGTGCCTCCCGCCGTTCCGATAAAGGAAAAAGGAAGATCCCGCGCGTCATCTCCGTCCGGAAACAAACGAAGCACCACCGCGCCCACGCCCATGCGGCGCGGCACGCACGCACAAAAGGTCAAGCGCGTTCCATAGGGGAAGGCCCCAAAAAGATCGGCCGCTTGCCCGTTGGCGTATTTCTTCAGTCGAATGCTGGCGCCCTGCTCGAGGGCAAATCGGTTTTTGGGAAGCATGGGTTTTTCTATATGCGCAAATTGCGCATCCTTCCTCTGTTTTTTTGCTTTTTTCGAAAAAGAGATGAAGAAAACACGCATTTTACCGCGCACGCAAGCAGATCGCTCCGCTTGCGTGCGCGGTCTTTTTTCTCTCGCCGAGGCGATTTTAGTTGGTGACCTTCTTCAAATTCCAGATGCGCTGTGCGTATTCCTCAATGCTGCGGTCAGCGGCAAAGTGTCCTGCGGCCGCAATGTTGAGCAGGGACATCCGATTCCACGTCTCCTTGTCGGCATAGGCACGGATCATATCCTCGTGCGTTACGCGGTAGGACTCAAAGTCCGCAAGGCACATATAGGGGTCTGCTACGCCATGTCCGCCCAGGAGGTAGGATGCGATGTCTGCAAAGGATTCCCCTGCAAAGCCGAAGGTGAGATAATTGACGATGCGTGCCAGACGCTCGTTGGTGGTGTAGTAGTTGGTGGAGCGGTAGCCCTCCAGCCACAGGCGGTCCACCTCATCGGCCGTCAGACCGAAGATGAACATATTGTCCTCGCCTGCCGCCGCCAGCATCTCCACGTTTGCGCCGTCCAGCGTTCCGATGGTCAGCGCGCCGTTGATCATGAGCTTCATGCAGCCCGTGCCGCTTGCCTCCTTGCCGGCCAGGGAGATCTGCTCACTGATCTCGGCGGAAGGAATGAGGGCCTCGGCCATGCTGACGTTGTAATCCTCTAGGAAGACGAGATTGATCTTCTCGCGGATCTTCGGATTCTGCTCGATGTCCTTGCTGATCATGCAGAGCAGCTTGATGATGCGCTTGGCCATATCGTAGCCGGGCGCGGCCTTCGCACCGAAGATGAAGGTCTGGGGCTGGATATCCAGGTTGGGATTCTCCTTCAGATCCAGATACAGGCCGATGATGTTGAGGGCGTTGAGCAGCTGACGCTTGTACTCGTGCAGACGCTTGATCTGTACGTCGAATACCGAATGCGTGTCCAACTTCTTACCGGTCTTGCGATAGATCAGATCGGCAAAGCGGATCTTGTTCTCGTGCTTGATGGCACGCAGACGCTCCAGCACGGCCTTGTCATCGGCAAATTTGGCCAGCTCTGCAAGCTTCTCGGGCTCGTGGCGGTAGTCCCGTCCGATGCAATCCTCGATCAGACCTGCAAGCGCGGGGTTGGAGTAGCAGAGCCAACGGCGATGCGCCACACCGTTGGTGACGTTATCGAACTTGTTGGGATACATCCGATAGAAATCCTTGAAGGTGGAATCCTTCAGAATCTGGGAGTGCAGCTTGGAAACGCCGTTGACCGACTGGGATGCGATCACGGAGAGATTTGCCATGCGAACCTGTCCGTAGCCGATCACGCTCATCTTGGAGATGCGGTCCCAGTTGCCGGGAGCTGCCTGCCAAGCCTGTGCACAGAAGCGCTCGTTGATCTCCTTGAGGATCGCGTAGATGCGCGGGAGCTTGATGCGGAAGAGATCCTCATTCCAGGTTTCCAGAGCCTCGGGCATAACGGTATGGTTGGTGTAGGATACGGTGCGCGTAACGATGTCCCACGCCTGATCCCAGGTAAAGAAATAATCGTCGATGAGGATGCGCATCAGCTCGGGCACGCAAAGTGCGGGATGCGTATCGTTGATGTGGATGGCAACCTTTTCGGGAAGGTTATCCAGTCTTCCATAGACGGCCATGTGGTCGCGGACGATGCTCTGCACCGATGCCGAAACCAGGAAATACTGCTGCGACAGACGGAGAAGCTTTCCTTCCGCATGGTTATCCGAGGGATAGAGCACCTTGGAGATGATCTCGGCATTGGTGCTTTCCTCCAGAGCGCGGGTGTACTGGCCCTGCGTAAAGAGTCCCATGTTGAAGTTCTGAATATCTCTCGCCTTCCAAAGACGCAGCTGGCTGACCGCGGAGCTGTCTGCTCCGGAGATCATCATGTCATAGGGTACTGCCTCGATCTCCTCACAATCCTCGTAGATGATCTCGCAATGTCCCTCGCGCCATTCCTCGCGGACACGTCCGCCAAAGCGCACCTTGTAGATGCGGTCGGTACGGGGAACCAGCCAGACCTCGCCGCCCGGAAGCCAAACGTCGGGAAGCTCGATCTGCATACCGTCCACGATCATCTGCTTAAAGAGTCCGTACTCATAGCAGATCGAGAATCCGGTTGCAGGATAGTCAAGCGAGGAAAGCGAATCCATGAAGCAAGCGGCAAGGCGGCCCAAGCCTCCGTTGCCAAGTCCTGCGTCAGGCTCGCACTCGTACAGATCCTCCAGGGAGAATCCCATCTCCGAGAGGGCCTGCTCGTATGCCGCATCCAATCCGAGGTTGCAAATGTTGGTCTTGAGCGAACGTCCGAGCAGGAATTCCATGCACATATAGTAGACGCGCT
>JAFOGE010000060.1 GCA_017386965.1 Clostridia bacterium | reverse complement strand
GTTGTTTTTTGTATCCTCGAGCGTGATGCCGAGGGGCGCCTCGCGGCAGATCCGCGCAAGCTCGCGGGAAAGATACGCGCTTTCCCGTCCGCTCTCCAGCTTTGCTCGGACGGATGGCGTATGCTTCGCCGTTGGAAGCGCCTCATAGACACCGTCCAGACTTCCGTATTCTGCGATCAGGCGCAAGGCCGTCTTCTCGCCGATGCCCGGGACGCCCGGTATGTTATCCGAGCTATCTCCCATCAGAGCCTTGACGTCAACGAAGCAGGATGCTGATACACCGTATTTTGCAAGGAAGGCTTCCTCGGTCATGTCCACCGTTTCCTGGTTCGTGGCAAGCAGAACGTGTACGTTTCGGCTGATCAGCTGCAAAGCGTCACGGTCCCCCGTGAGCAGATAGGCCTCGCAATCTGCCTCCTCGCACATGCGGGAAAGCGTGCCGAGAATGTCGTCTGCCTCGTAGCCCTCCAGCTCCAAAACCCGATAGCCCATGGCGCGCAAAAGCTCCTTGGCAACGGGCATCTGCATGGCAAGCTCCTCCGGCATAGGACGTCTTCCGGCCTTGTAGGCGTCAAACATTCCGTGGCGGAAGGTCGGTGCCTTGAGATCAAAGGCAACGGCGCAATAATCGGGAGAAAGTGCTTCGGCCTGCCGCGTGATCATGGTAACCATGCCGTAAAGCGCGTTGGTATGAAACCCGTCCTTGGTCGTCAAGGGACGGATTCCGTAAAATGCGCGATTGAGGATGCTGTTGCCGTCCACGGCAAGCATTTTCTTTTTCATGGCATATATTCCATCCTTTTCCGATGGGATCTCCCATCTTCTTACTCTGCTATTATTCTATCACATTCTCTGCAAAAAGTCAACGCAGAGGAAAGAAAAAGGGAGTGTCCGGCAGTTCGGACACTCCAACTTTTTTCGATCATTCTAAAGGTTGTAAGAAAGAACAGAAAGCCACGCACACGCCTCAGAGAAGCTCCGGCTCCTCATCCTCCCGCGTTTCCTCCACAAAATCATCCTTGGATGCACCGCAGAGGGGACACAGCCAATCGGCGGGAACGTCTTCAAAATCGGTATTTTCCGCAACGCCGTTCTCGGGATCTCCCGTACGGGGATCGTACTCGTAGCCACAAAGCTCACAAACATGAACAACCATAAAAGATCTCCTTTTTCAAAAGTAGGATTTAGAAGCAGTATCATCATATACCATATTGGATTCTTTGTCAATACCTTTTTTATATTTTTGTGTTTTTTTCAAAAAGAGAAAAAGAACAGATATTTTGATTCCCTCTCTCATAAGATAGAAAGATCCATCTGAAAAGGGAGGAAAACGATGAAACGACAGGCAAAGAGGCTCTTTTGGAACGCACTTCTTTTGAGCGCGGCATCCCTGTTCATGCGAACGGTCGGAGTTTGGTTTCAAGTTCTTCTGTCCAACCGCATCGGCGCAGAGGCCATGGGTCTGTATGCGTTGATGGGAGGGATCTACGGCTTTGCCCTGACGCTGGCCACCTCAGGCATCCAGCTTGGGGTGACTCGCGTGGTCGTGGAAAACATTGGGCGCGGCGAGGAGGATCGCGTTACTCCCGCTCTGCGAAAAAGCGCAGGATATGCTTTGGCCTTCGGTCTTCTTTCCGCCCTGCTTCTCTTCTCCTTTGCAGAGCCTATCGGAAGGATCTGGCTCAAGGACATACGGACCGTCCGCTCCCTGCGGCTGTTTTCCGTCACCCTCCCGCTGATCTCTCTCGCCTCGGTTTGGAACGGCTATTTTACCGCTGTGCGGCGGTCCTATAAAAGTGCCGCCGTGCAGGTTGGGGAGCAGCTCTGCAAGATCAGCATCACCATGCTCCTGCTCTTTTTCCTCGCGCCGACCGACGTGGAGGCCGCCTGTTGCGCGCTTGTCCTCGGAGGGGCAGTCGCAGAGGGACTTTCCTTCCTCCTGCATCTGCTGCTCTATCTTCCCGATCGGCACCGCCATTTCCCGGCATCGCGCAAGGGGATCGCCGGGGAGGAAGGGAGAAAGCTGCGCCGCATTACGATCCCGATCGCTCTGACCGCCTACGTCCGCTCCGCTCTGCTGACGCTGGAGCATATTCTGATTCCCGAGGGACTTCGCAACAGCGGACACTCGCACAAGGAGGCCCTGGCATCCTACGGAAGCATTCAGAGCATGGCGCTCCCCGTCATCCTCTATCCGGCAGCCCTCATCTCCTCCTTTTCGGGACTTCTGATCCCCGAGATGGCCGAAAGCACTGTGGAAAAGAGGGAGCGGCGCATCTCCTATATGATCGAACGGGTCTGGTCACTCGCTCTGCTCTTTTCCATCGGGGTTGCCGGAATTCTGATCTGCTTCTCCCAAGAGATCGGGGAGGCACTCTATCCGGGAACGGATACGGCGCATTATCTGCGCATCCTCGCACCTCTCATTCCCATCATGTACGTCGATACCGCCACCGACGCGATGCTCAAGGGGCTGGGCGAGCAGGTCTATTGCATGAAGATCAATATCGCGGATGCTCTGATATCGGTGATCCTCGTCAGCCTGCTCATCCCCCGTCTGGGAATTCTCGGCTATCTTGTTACCATCTACATTTCCGAAAGTTTCAACACCGTCATGAGTGTAACACACCTTCTGATCATCCGCAAAACGCAGGTGCGCCCATGGAAATGGATCTACAAGCCCCTTTTCGCGATCGTGGGCGCAACCTGTGCGGCAAAGCTTCTATTCACCCTTCTTCCGATCCTCACTCCGCTCCCTGCCCTCACCATTACCCTGCACTGTCTATTGACGCTCCTGTGCTACCTTCTGCTTCTGATCCTTCTGGGAGGACTGGAACGGGAGGACCTTTGCTGGCTCGGCTCACTCTTTCGGAGGGGATCATAGGAAAAGACGGCGAAATTGCTTCCCCTCCAGCGCCGCTGCCAGCGTGGGCTGTAAAAGCGAGAAATCCGCCACCAGGGAGTGCGGCTTCTTCTCGGGATCGTCCTGCTTCATAGGGACGAAATAGACGCACTTTCGCGATAGCAGGGTGGCAATATTCTTCAAATTGGCCGAGAGCGCATCGTTAGAGGCCAACGAGATGATCAAAGGAGCATCCCTTCGCAAATGCGCCTTTGCCGCCATACAAACGGCCGTATCGGTGATCCCGTTTGCGATCTTGGCAAGCGTATTGCCCGTGCAGGGTGCCAGAATCAGTGCCTCCAAGCGGATCTCCGGACCAAGCGGCTCGGCATCCACCACGGTATGAATGATCTTGCGCTTACATAGGGATTCCACCGCAAGGCAGAGGTCCTGTGCGCGCCCAAAGCGCGTATCCGTCCCTTTGACGGTTTCGCTGAGGATCGGCTGGACCTCGTAGCCGTTCTCCACCAGCCGCTCCAACTCCCGCAGGGCGGCGGCGTGCGTGCAAAAGGAACCGCAAAATGCATATCCTAACATCGTCATTCTCTCCTTTCGCGCATCCTTCAAGCATCGAAATGATGGGATAGGATCTCCTCCAACGTTTCTCCGAGGATCCGCCCTGCGCTCTCCGGCACGCACCGTCCCGGAAGCGCACTTCCCCAAACGGTCCGTATGCCAAGCTCTGCCGCAGCCGCAAAATCGATTCCTCCGGGAGGAGATGCAAGATCGATCAACAGGCAATCCCGAGGCATTCCCTCCATGACGCTTCGCGTCAGAATTCTTGCCGGAACGGTATTCCAAATAACGCGACAGTCCTTTGAAATCCGCGAGAGGGTGCAGGAGCCGTCCCCTTCTAAGAGCGGCATCGCGCGCTGATGATGCATCTGCGCCAGCACCCTCTGCTCGGCACGCCTTGCATAAACCGTCACGCGCGTCCCCAACGCAGTCAGCTTGTCGGCAAGGACCGATCCGATCCGCCCGTATCCGATCACACCCACCTCACACCCGTCCAACGTAACGGGAAGCTCCGCCATCGCAATGGCGATGGCGCCCTCGGCCGTCGGAACTGCATTCCGAAGTTGGAGAAGCTCCGACTCAAAGTAATCGATCCACATGATCCCGGCACCGTCTGCTCTTTCCCGCAGGGAGGCATCCATGCGTCCTCCCAAAAGCAGCTTTCCGGCAAGACGCGTGAGCAATACGTCCAGCCGCAAGGGGGCAATCGAGCCGCCAAGCGGCATAAAAACGCGAACGCCGTCGGAGGAGGCAGGCAGCGGAAGAATCACGGCATCCGCCCCCTCCACGGCATCCTCCCAGTTCAAGTAGGCGCAAGCAATTGCCTCACGCGCCCCCCTCTCGTGTCCCCAAAGCCTTGCCTCGTACCTTCGCGCCAAATGCTCGGCCACATAGAGCTGTCTTTGATCGCCGCCGAGAAGCGTAATCCGAAGCGTCTTTTCCATGCCGTCATCCTTTCCTCGCCCCCGGCGATCCTCATCGATTCTGTGCCATCCCCGATTCTTGGGATTGCTTTAACAGAATATGAAAAAAAGCCGCTCCCCGACACAGGAAAAGCGGCTCTATTTCAAGTAAATTCGCGTTTTATCGACTCCTACCCGAAGGATAGACGTTGGAATCGGAGCGGGAAGAAGCTCCAGGAGTCGGTCCTCCTCCAGAATCACACACAGAGCATCCGAGCGTGTTGCCGGAATCAGAGTGCGGTTTTGCGTGGTCAACCCGTCATCCAGAACGGTAACCACGTCAGCGGCGATCGCCAGATTGTCGATCAAGGGATTCAAGGGGGAGGCCATCGCTGCCATGTTGACCAGCAGAATGCGGTGTCCGTTGACACGCAATGCGCAGAACTGCCCCAAATGATCCGTCCCCTCCCCTGCGGCACGGTCGGTAGCGGTAATCTCGGCGACCTCTGCACAGACCTGCTCAAAGCCATAATGCACCGTGATTCCGTAAAGGGATGCCTGCTGCTCCATTCGCTTTGCCATCGCGCGCTCCCAGTCGTCACGCGGAACGGGCAAATGCAGGTTTTGAATCCGAATGGCCGTTGCATTCTCTTGCAGGACGTAGGGCTGCAAATTGGCGTAACGGGTAAAGACAAGATCCCGCAGCTCCGTACAGTTGACCTCGCGCGCCGAGGAGGCCAGAAGATAGGATTGGTCATAGCGTCCTCCGGAAAAATCCACCGCCACGGCTGCACCGTCCTTGGCAAACAGACAAATGCATCCGTCACTCTTATGGATATAGAGCATATCGGCCTCGTCGGAAGGCAGATAGACTGCCGCAAGGGCGACGGCAATCGTCAAAGCGAACCCCGCAGGGAGAATCGCCCAGAGATACCTGCGCTTTTGGATTCGAACGATCGCAAACAGAATGACAGCAACGCCAAAGCATCCAACCAAGCCGCGCGGGAGAGGATCGCTGACCGCCAGAAGCGCGCCCTCGCACTGTGAAAAGATGGAAGCGGTCCAAAGCATTCCCTTGGCACACAAGGAGGTGACCGATGCCAGGAGCGGGATCCCGGGAAGGGCAAGCAAAGCCAAGGAGAGGATCAAAACGAGCGTGGTCGGGATCGAAAGGAGAAGTGTTGCGGGAACTGCAAACAGTGAAATTTCGCCAAAGAGGAAAACAGTCAAAAAGAGCATTGCCATATTTACCGTAACGGCAACGAACACCGCACTGATCAGGCCTCTGCCGAAGCGCAAAAGCTTCTTTTTTCCCTTGGACCAATGATCCCGCTCCTGAATCCATTCGGATAGGAGCGGCGAAAAGAGCAGGATAGAGCCTGCCGCCACGAAGGACATCCACATGGAAACGTCCAAAATCGCATTTGGAGAAAAGAGGAGGATTCCGTAAAGCACGGTACAAAGCACCGTAAAGCCGTCATAGCGCTCTCTTAAGAGCAAGGCCAGATACAGTCCGCAAAGCATCAGAACGGCGCGGAGCGTGGAGGGTGAGCATCCCGTCAGGAAAAGATAAAGGATCGCGACAAGCGGGATCAGGATCGCCCGCACCTGCCGTGGGATGCGCAGACGCCGAAGGATCCACTCCAAAAGTCCGACGAGAATGGATACGTGCAGGCCGCTGAGTGCCAACAGATGCGAAACACCCGCACGTCGGAAATGCAGCCGATCGATGCCGGAAAGAGCATCCCGATCGCCCAGAAGAAGGGCCGCTGCAAGACCTCCGCTCTCCTTCCCCATCGTATGACGCAGGCGGTGGGAAAGAAAGCTCTGCCAATCTCGCATGTTTACCCAAAAGCCTTCACTCCGCCCTTCGAGGATCTCACAATCCTCGGAGGATGCGCAAACAAAGGCCGCAAGGCACCCGTCCGAGATCTGATAGACCTCCTCCTCAAAGCTTTCCGTGTAGGCAAACGCGCGTTGCGTCACCTTCATACGGAACCGATCTCCCCGCTGCAGGGAGGACGCATAGGCCGTGTCGATCAAAGCACGGCAAGAAAAGGGCTCCCCGTCCCGCGCAGTAAGCAAAACCTCCAGCTGCGCCGAATAGGCCGTGGACATAGCGCGATCCAGCACGGTTCCCTCCAGGATGCATTCTTCCCCGACCTGCTCCTCGATCTTTGCATAACGCATGTTAAAGAATAGAAAGAAGGAAAAAAGAAGCGCGCCACATAGAGCCAGAACAAGCGCACCGCTCAGGAAGAGATTCCCCACAGGAGAAGACCGCCAAGCACGCAAAAGGAGGAGGAAAAGCAATCCGAAAGCCGCAAAGGCAATGCCAAAAAGCTTCCAATTTCCCGGTTGATTCCATAAAAGCAGCCCAAAAAGCACGGCAAAGCATTCCGCAACTGCCAACGGACGGTTGTGAAAAATGCCCATATTAATTCATCCTCCTTTCCTTGGATTTGTTTCTTTTTATATTTATTCGCCATAAAATGATAAATAAACCTTGTTTTTTTGAAAAATATACCGCTCCGATAAAAATTCGCTTGACAAGCAAGGCAATTTGTTGTATAATATATAAAGTGCTGAGAACGTCAGCCAACCACTTTGAAATATTTTTTCGGAGGAAAAATCATGTTCGAAACGCTGAAAAACCTTTTGGTAGAAGAATTGCAGTTGGATCCCGATGAGATCACCATGGAATCCGAGCTTGCAAACGACCTTGGCGTAAACTCCATCGAGCTTGCAGATCTCGTTATGCTCTGCGAGGATAAATTCGGTGTTGAGATTGAGGACGAAGACATTCACAAGTTTGTGACGATCGCCGACGTTGTTGCCTACATGGAAGCACACAGCCAAAACTGATCCCGAGCCATAGCAAAAAGGCGCTTTGCAAAAGCAAGGCGTCCTTTCTTTTTGCTCTTTCATTATACAAAAAAAGGCGCTTTTTGTCAAGACGGGGATGCAAAACGGGCTGCGTCTATTTATGACACAGCCCCATTGCCTCAAAGCACGTAGAAAAAGATACAAATAAACTGCGCGATGCTTCCCCCCACCACAAAGAGGTGGAAGATCGAGTGCATATAACGGCGCTTCTTTCCAAGTCCGTAAAGCACGGCGCCAACGGTATAGAGAATGCCGCCCGCGAGGCACCAGAGCGATCCCGGAATTGTCATTGCCTCAATGGCGGTCTTGGCCGCAATCACCACGCTCCAGCCCATCCCGATATAGCAGATCATGGAGAGGGTGGCATACTTCTTCAAATCGATCGCCGTAAAGGTCGTCGCCATGGCGGCAAGTCCCCAAACGATACCGAACAGAACCCACGCCCATACGGGAGATACCGGTCGGATTGAGCAAAACAGAATGGGGGTATAGGTTCCGCCGATGAGAAAATAGATGGTGCAGTGGTCGATGACCTGCATGACCTTCTTCCCCATGCCGGGACGGAGTCCGTGATAGACGCTGGACGAGGTGTAAAGCAGAATGAGGGACGCCCCATAGATCGCGCTTCCCACTACGCCCCAAGGGTTGTGGCGGATCGCCGAGAAGGTGACGCACAAAACGAGTGCCACCACGCCGAGCGCACCTCCCACGATGTGGGAGATCATGTTCATCAATTCTTCTCCGTTGGTGTAATTGGGCAGAATACGGTCTGCCAGCTTGGTTCTTTTCATCGCTTCTCCTTTTTGAATGTGGTTTACGATACTATATTATCACATTTTTATTATCATGTCAAGAGAAAAGAAAATATTCATAAAAAAGAAAAAAAGGCATCTGACGATGCCTTTTTTTCTTCACGCTTATTCGGTGGTATAGTTATCGAAATAGCCCTGGATATGCACGATGGGCGTTCCCTTGTCACCCGAGCCGGAGGTCAGATCGCAAAGCGAGCCGATCAGGTCGGTCAGTCGGCGGGGCGTGGTGCCCTCGGAAACCATCTGTCCTACGAGGTTGCCGTCCTTCTCCTTGATCTTCTCGCGGATCGCGTCCTTGAGCGCCTCGCCGGAAAGATCGGCGAAATCGTTGTCGGCCAGGTACTTGAGCTTCAGCTCGTTGGGCGTACCCTCAAGGCCTGCGGTGTATGCGGGAGAAACGACCGGGTCGGCCAGCTCCCAGATCTTGCCGACGGGATCCTTGAAGGCGCCGTCGCCATAGACCATGACCTCAACGAGCTTGCCCGTTGCCTTGAAGATGTTTGCCTGAATATCCTC
>JAFOGE010000059.1 GCA_017386965.1 Clostridia bacterium | reverse complement strand
GTTCAGGAAAACGGCGGCGTCTACCTGCACGCCATGGCCTGGAAGGTCATGACCGACGCCCTGCTCAAGCGCCCCGAAAAGGTGGAGGAGGATCTGATCACCATTCTTCCCTTCCGCAACCCCATCGTAGCCGGAAGAGCCGAGCCGTACATCCTTTGCAACTCCTACTTCCAGATTGAAACCGGACCGCGCTACGGCACGGCAGGTCAGAGCTGGCGTACCGCAACCGGACAGTAGGTGCAACGCGCATTGATCAACTACGTTTTCGGTCTGAAGCCCGAAATGGAGGGCCTGCGCATTGATCCCTGCCTGCCCCCCTCCTGGAAGACCTGCTCGATCACCAAGGAGTTCCGCGGCTGTGTCTATCATATCACCTACCGCAACGGCGGTGCAAGCGTAAAAAGCATCACGGTGGACGGCAAAGCAATCGACGGCGCGATCCTACCCATCAAGGAAGGAACCGTCGAGGTCGAGGTCGTAACCGAATAAAAAAAGGTGAGCCAAATGCAATCTTGCATTTGGCTCACTTTTTTGCAAGGTCTGTTACAACGCAGCCCCCGGCAAAAGCGATCAGTCGCGGTAAGCGGCAACCGCTGCCAGAATCCGCGCCGTCTGTCCGCGCGTCAGCTCTCCTCTTGGCGTGATCTCGCCGCCAATGCCCTGCAGAATCCCGGCAGAGGAAAGCGAATAGATCGCATCCTCTGCCCAAACGGGGATCTCCGATGCATCCGCAAAGGTAGGCGTTACCGCTGCCCCTCCAAGCCCGAGGATATTGTTCAGGATCACCGCCGCCTCTGCACGTGTAACGCTCTCGTTCGGCAAAAAGCAAAGCGTTCCATTGACTGTGCTTCCGCTGACGTAGCCCAGCATATACGCAGTATGCACGTACCCCTTCATGCTCGCAGGAATGTCGCCGTCATCCGCAAAGACGGTCACATCTGCCGAGGGAACGTCCGTGATCCCCGCCGCGTGCATCGCCATGATCAAGAACTCCATTCGGCTCACCGTTCGGTCGGGATAAAAATAGGACTGATTGCCCATTTGCGTTCCGCTCATGATTCCCTTCTCGGTCACCGTCAGAGCGGCGTTGTAATCCTCGGAATTCTGCATATCCGCATAGGTGACCGACGTTCCGGAAAGGTTGACCTTCAATTCCACCGTCGCAGAGGCACTGTAATTGCCGTATCGGTCCCGCGCAACGTAGGAGAAGGAATCACTCCCAAGATAGCCCGCCTTCGGCTGATAAACGTAATGGCCATGCTCCCGATCCGTCAGGCGGACAGACCCATTCTGCGGATAGGATACGATCTCATAGGTCAAAGCATCCCCGTCCGGATCGTAGGCCGAAAGCGTTCCGTAGGCGCAAAGGCCAAGATGCGTGGATACGTGCAGGGAAAGCTCCGGCGCCATGCTCACGGTCGGCGTATAATTCACCTCGGAGAGAAAATACAGATTGCAGACCATCGGCACGCTGCCCCCGTTGGCCACAAAGGTAAAGGAGGCGTGCCTGACGTCATCATCCGAGGCCGTAAAGGTCATGTAGGAAAGATTGGCGGCCGAGAGCGTCTGTCCTGCGGCGATCCGTGTCGAGCCAAGCAAAAGCTCTCCCTCTGCCGCCGACGGCAAGCTGCAAACCGTGACCGAGTGTACTCCCGACAGATTCAGCGCCCGCGCGAAGGCATCGGCTGAAAACACGATCTCGTTGCCGACCGGTGCAGACATCGCCATATCCGTTCTTGCAGAAAGCACCTGTAATCCATAGGAGAGCAGATCCCCCGAAACGGCATCCGCACGTGAAGTGGGGATCAAAACTGCACTCAAAAGGAGGCAGCACATCAGCATCGGCAATCCCCGTCGTAACCATATTCTTTTCATTCCAAATCCCGCCTTCCATATTTCGGTTTTGCTCTATCCTATGAGGGCGAACAGAAAAATAGAACCGCCCTGTGCAGGCGGCAAAGAAAACGAGAGGTGGATCCCATGCCAATCGCATCGGATCCACCTCTTCCTTTTTTTACAGTATCGGAAAGCCTTATTTGAGGAATCCGTTGATGATCTCCTCTTCTGCTTCCTTCTCGGTAAGACCGAGCGTCATCAGCTTGATCAGCTGCTCGCCTGCGATCTTTCCGATGGCGGCCTCGTGGATAAGCGAGGCCTCGGTGTGGTTGGCCTCGATCTGCGGGATCGCGACCACCTGTGCATCGTCCATGATGATGGCATCGCACTCGGTATGTCCACTGCAGGCGTTGTTGCCGCGTACCATGGAGCGGAAGCTCTGACGGCTCTGATCCTTGGCAACCGAGCGGGACACTACGTGTGCGCCGCACCCCTCACCGTCCAGATCTACCGTGAATTCGGTTTCGGCAAACTGCGTGCCGTGCGTCATGATCTTCTCGCGCACGATCAATGTTGCTCCCTCGGCAAGGCGCGCCGTCGTATTGCGCCGCGTGGAGTCCACACCCTTGATCTGCGCAGTTTCCATCTCCAGATAGCTGTCCTTCTCCATCTCCACGATGGTGGTCGGATTCATCACGTTTTTGCCGGTTCCCTCGCCCTGTCCGTAGTGCTTCTCTACGTAGCGCACCTTGGCACGGGGAGCAAGGTAGAAGGCGTGAATACCGCTATGCTCGCTCTCGGAGGAGCCGCCGTTGTGAATGCCGCAGCCGGCAACGATGGTAACGTCGCAGTCCTCTCCAATGTGGAAATCGTTATAAACGACCTCCTTCAATCCGCTCTGTGAGAGCAGAACGGGAATGTGAAGGCTCTCCTTCTTCGTTCCGGGCTTCACGTAAATGTCGATCCCGGGCTTATCCTCCTTGGGAACGATGGAAATATTCTCCGAATCGTTTTTGCCGTGGAGAGCGCCGTTGACGCGGATGGAGTATGCCCCCTGCGGGACCTCATGCAGATCCGCGACCTGCTCCAATAAAGTCTTTTGAATCGAATCCATCATACGTTTGCCCCCTTGATCGCGTGACAGCCGGATTGCACGTTCAAAAGCCCCGGAAGGATCTCATTCTTGCTTCCGTATGCACTGACCGTGCCTCCCGAGATCACGAGGATCTTGTCTGCAATATCCAAAATACGCTCCTGGTGCGAAATGATCAGGATCGTTCCCTTCGTCCGCGCATGCATGCTGCGGAACACCTCGATCAGATTGCCGAAGCTCCACAGGTCAATGCCTGCCTCCGGCTCGTCAAAAACCGACAGCTTGGTTCCTCTGGCGTTGATCATAGCGATCTCGATCCGCTTCAGCTCGCCGCCCGACAGGGAGCCGTCCACCTCTCGGTTGATATAATTCTTTGCACAAAGTCCAACCTCGGAAAGATAGGTGCAGGCCTCGCCGACCGAAATCTTCTTGCCGGAGGCCAAGGAGATCAGGTCCTTGACCGTGATTCCCTTAAAGCGCACGGGCTGCTGGAAGGCAAAGCTGATGCCGCGATTGGCACGCTCGGTAATGGAAAGCGAGGTGATATCCTCACCGTCCAGCAGAATACGGCCCGTGGTCGGGCGGTAAATACCGGCGATCAGCTTGGCCATAGTGGACTTTCCGCTTCCGTTCGGACCGGTCACTGCCACGAATCGGTCGTTGATCTGCACACTGATGTTATGCAGGATCTCATGTCCTTCCTCGGTTGAATAGGATACATTC
>JAFOGE010000058.1 GCA_017386965.1 Clostridia bacterium | reverse complement strand
GGTGGAGCATTCACGAAGGCTGTCCGCTCCGCGGGAACGGATCATGTTGTTCAGCATGCGCAAAGAGGTCCAGGCGCGATTGCCTGCCCGAAGCATCTTCTCCAAAAAGACCGAGCAAAGCCCCGACGTAAAGGCAGCCTCCGTGCCGGCCCCCATGCCGTCACTGATGAGAGCATAGAAATAGTCCCGCTTATTGGAGAACAGATTCAGACTGTCCCCGCTGACCCCTCCGTCCGCCGAAATATTGTTCTCCGCACCGATCACAGAGAGCTTTTTTCTGGCGCGCAGGATCAGCGTTTGCACGCCGCCCTCCACCTCCAGCGTCGGTCGGCTCAATTCCAAGCCGCACATCTCACCAAGGTCTGCACGAAGCACCTCCTGCGTGACTTTGGATTCCCGCAGGTCTGCACCGCGAATCAAAATCTGACGCCTGCGGTTTCCGTACACGGTAACGCCTGCAAAGCCGATTCCCGCATCCTGCAGATATTCCGCTACCTTCTGCTCCAAATCCGGATCAAAGCGGTATTCGCCGTCATCCTCCTCCAGAGCATCGTTGATAATGCTCGCCGCTCCCTCGTAATCCATGGCCAGGATCTCGGTGCGGTTGTTCCGAAGCATCTCCCCCGTAAGAGCTGCGCAATCCCGATTGATCTGCCCGAGGATCTCCTCGATCCGCGCGCAACGGTGCTGCAGGGGGCCGGGGATCTGCGTGCGATCCACCCGTCCGCGTGTATGCAAGCGTGAAATCAAGGCGTTGACCGTGGAAAGCGTTCCGGCATATTCCAAGCCCCAGCAGACCGTCTTGTTCGGACAGTCACGGCAATGCTCGTCAAAGGCATTGTCACAGATCCTGCGCAGATCCAGTGTACCCGGACGCCGAAAGCGGTCGCTGAGATTGTAGAACATCTCAGAGAGAGAGGAAAAGGCCTCCGAGATGCCGCGAAAGCGTTCGTTGGCATCCCGATAGCGCGTTCCGGCAAGGAAGCCGTCCTCGCCCGCCTCCGTTTTTTCCTCCCGCGCAGCGGTCGGCAGAAGCTTATGGGCAAGCTTCTGCAAAACCGTAAAGGCCGTCCCCGCAAGAAGAATCGGGGGAAGCAGACGGAGCAGTGCTGCCGCACCGCCGAAATAGACCGCCCAAACGAGAAATCCGCCAATCGCTCCAACCGCACCGCTCTCCACGCGGCCACGCTTGCCAAGAAGCGTATAGGAGAGGGCCGCCAAAACGAATGCCGGTGCATACAAAGGTGCATACGCCACACCGCAAAGAAGCCCTGCCCCGATCCCCTGCCAAGCGCCTCTTCTGTCGCACGCCAGCAGCGTAAGGAAGAATCCCAGAGCAGCCGCAAAGGAAAATCCGAAAACGGTCAGCTCCGCAGACGCCCAGATCGCCGAAAACAGGAGCGCAGCCTCGGAAAAGCGCAAGAGAAATCCATCCCGCACTCTCCCGTCCAGACGAAGCGCATAGATCACGACGGCCGCCGGTGTGATCAAAAGTGCAAACAGGGTTGCAAAGAGATCGTAATACTGAAACCCGCCCGTAATCACCCGATAGAGTAGGACCACGAAGCTGCAAATCACGGATACACCGATCCGCAGGCAAAGGCTTGTGGAGAAGGCAGAGCGCACTGCCTTCCCAAGTGCCGGGATGCGTTCTGCCCCAAGAAGCCTTGTGAATGCGCCTTTTTTGGAAGGCGGCGGACTTTCCTCTGTACCAAAGGAGGCCTCCTTGCGCAAGCGCTTGCGGAAGGCATGTCCAAACGAAAGCTGCTCCTCGGTTTCATCCAGGACGAGATAGATCGTGCCGCGCATAAGAGCGGCGGCGCAGTAAGCGCAGATGTAGATCAAGGGATCCTCCATACGAAGGAGTGCCGATAGGAGCAGACCGAGCAGAATGGATACCGTGTGTCCTCCCGTGGCCGAAAGAAGCGCCATCCCCAGAGGGAACGTACCGAACAGAAGCTCGGCGTGCCCAAAAACATAGCCCGCGCCTCCCCAAAAAAGCTCCTCCAGAAAAGCACGCAAGCGAGGGATCGCGACGGAGCCTTCCTCTGCCGTTGGTTTCTCTTTTGTGCTGTCCCGTTCCGTTTCTTTTGCATATTCCCGCATCATTTTTTCTTCCTTTCCTGCCCATGGCAAGCATTTTTTGTACCTTTAACCTATTTTACTCTTTTTACCGCGCAGAATCGGTCGAAGAAGGGATGCGGAATTCGGTAGGATTTGGGGGAAGCCTGACGGCAAGACGCACTTTTTTGAAATTCTGCTCGCACGGTGTGCGAAAGTCTGGGGAAAGACCTCCTCTTTTGTCAAAGAAAACCGAAGAAGGGCGTACGATTTTTCTGCACCGCAGAGAAAAAAAAGGGTGTCGCAAACGCACTGCGCATTTGCGACACCCCTTTTCAGGATTGCTTATTCTTGTTTGTCATCCGTCGGCGGATCCGCCTTCTCGTAGGCGCCCTCGCGGGGGAAATTCGGATCCTGCGCCTGCGCTCTTTCCTGCGCCTCGCGCTCCAAGCGCTCCTTTTCCAGACGCTCGCGTTCCGCCTGCTCGGCAGCACGACGCTCATTGTCGCGGCGGCTCTTTTCGGCCTTCTCTGCCGCGATCGCATCCAGCTCCTCTTCGGTCGCATCCTCCTTCATGGCGGCACGGAACTGATCGTCATCCATGCTCTCGTGCTTCAAGAGATACTGCGCCACAAAGTGCAAGCGGTCAATATGCTCGCTAAGGATCCTCTTGGCGTCCTCATAGCAGTCGCCGATGATCGTCTGGATCTCCTCATCGATCAGAGCGGCCGTCTGCTCGGAATACTCCTTGCCGGAGGCATAATCACGGCCTAAGAAGACCTCGGAATGCCCCGAGCCGTACAGCACGGTGCCGAGGCGTCGGCTCATGCCGTAGCGTGTGACCATATTGCGTGCAAGCTTGGTTGCCTGCTGAATGTCGCCCGATGCTCCGGAGGAAATATCCTCCATGATCAGCTCCTCGGCGATGCGTCCGCCAAGGCTCATGCGAATATCGTCCAGCATGCCCTCTCGGGTGAGATAATGCACGTCATTCTCGGGGCGGCTGACGGTAACGCCGCCGGCTCTTCCTGCGGGAATGATGGTAATGAGCTTAACGGGATCGGTGTTCTTGCAGTAGTAGGAAACCACCGCGTGTCCTGCCTCGTGATAAGCCGTAAGCTTGTTTTCCTTTTCGGTGCGGATGCGGGACTTCTTCTGCGGACCGAGCAGCGCCTTCATATAAGCCTGCTCAATATCGTCCATGCCGATCAGGGACTTGTTCTTCTTTGCCGCAATCAGGGCAGCCTCATTCAAAAGATTGGCAAGCTCTGCACCCGTAAAGCCAACGGTGGACTGCGCCACCTTGTGGAAATCTACATCCCCCTCCAGGGGCTTGTTGCGCGCGTGAACCTTCAAAATCTCCTCACGGCCCTTGATGTCGGGATAGTTGACGGTGATCTGACGGTCAAAGCGTCCGGGACGCAGAAGGGCGGGATCGAGAATGTCAGGACGGTTGGTGGCAGCCATCACAATGATGCCGTCATGCGAGCCGAAGCCGTCCATC
>JAFOGE010000006.1 GCA_017386965.1 Clostridia bacterium | reverse complement strand
TACAACAACCTCACGCGCAAGATCCGCGAGGCTCTGGACGGAGGCTACTTCGAGAGCTTCTATCAGAAGTACCGCAACATCCTCGGCGAGCGTCTGGCCGATTAAAAAGCACCCTTTGAACAGAAGAAAAAGCGTCTGCCGAATGCAAGGATTCGGCAGACGCTTTTTGGTATGCAAAATGCTTTGTTACTTTGTAAGGATCCAAGCGGCCATCTTGCTCTCCTCGGTCCAAAGCTTGCCGGCAGAGGCATAGTCGGTCAGCGTCATGCGAGAGCCGTCGGTCAGGGGAACGGTCACCTCGAGAATGCTTTCGTAGGGGGCCTTGGGGGATTCGGAGAGGACGGCATCCACGTATCCGTTTTCGTCCACGGCGATCTCCACGGGATCGTCCACGCTATATCCAAGACGGTTCTCCTGCGCAAGCGTGACAGGGCCGCGCAAAAGAGCGACGTGATGGGGAGCCATGGGGTCCTCCTTGCTGATGAGCGGAATCATGGTGTTGACACCCCAGATGACCTTGTTGACCAGAAGCTCCTTGACGTAGGGCAGGGGACGGATCGCGCGGGTACGCATATCCAGCGAGAGGGTGATGACGTCGCCCGTTTTCCACGTATGGGTAACGGCGGCGTATCCGTCAGCGATCTCGGCGGAAGCCTCGCAGTTGAATTGCAGGCCTGTGCCGATGCTCCATGCGGGAATGCGGAGCTTTAACTCAAAGCACTCGGGACGCTCCAGCTCGACCGTGATGCGGATGCTGCCGGTCTTGGGGTAGTCGGTTTCGGTGCAAAGGAGCAGCGTCTGCCCTTCGGGGGTGACCGTCTTCACCGTTCCGGCAAGGTAGAGATTCATGGCAAAGCCGGTCTTGGTTGCGAGCAGCTGGGCGCGAGGCACAAGTCCGATGCCTGCGGCACCGATGCAGGCGCAGCAGCCGTAGTAGTGGTTATCCGACATGGGGCGGAAGCCACCGATCTTCTGTCCGCGCGTTCCGGCGGTCAGAGGACTGTAGCTGTCAAAGGGAAGGGGCTCGAGGTGCAGGTCGGGATAATCCACGGCCAGGGTGGGCTCGATCACCTTCTCGGTGTTGATCGATCCGAGATAAGCGTTGTAAAGGGCAACCTCAAAGGCATCCATCAGCTTTGAATCTCCCGTAAGCAGATGCACCTGGAGGAAGAATTTCATCAGGGTCACGGTCACGCAGGTTTCCTGCATGACGGGATGGTTGTTGGTGTTGGCCTGGCGAACGGAGGAGTGGTCAAAGAGCTCGTGCGTGCATCCGCAGGAGCCGATCACGGTGAAGTCGGTTGCGAGGATCTGGTTGGCAAAATTGATGACCGCGGTCCTGTATTTTTCCTCGCCCGTGATGCGGTAGTATTCGAGAAGTCCTTCAAAACAGGAGGTCATCTCGTAAGCCTTGGTCACGGGATACTGGTAGGGAGCGGTATCGTTCTCATAGGCAAGCTCAAAGATATTGATGACGTCGGTTGCGCCCGTTCCCACGATGTAGGTTGCAAAATCAAGGTAGGATTGCTCACCCGTCAGGGAGTAGAGGCGCACGATGGGCTCCAGAATGGAGGAGGAATTCAGGCCTCTCCAGTGGCGGGTTGCCTTTACGATCGGCTTCTTTCCTTCCTTTGAGCTTCCGATGCGGGCAATGATGTAGTCGGCCTGTCTTCTCATGGAGGCGATCATCTCGGTCTTGAGTGCTTCGTCGGGGCAGACCTCGATGAAATACTGCATACCGAGCATGACGTATTTACGGGACCAGAGATCCCATGCATCGAATTCCATGTTGAGCGGATAGGAGCTGATGCGTCCCTCCTCGTTGGCACTGGCGATCATGTCGCGGACCGTCTGCACGAGGACATTGTAAAGCTCCTCATCGCGGGTATAGGCCCAGACCATGGATGCGCCGCGCATCATCTTGCCCCAGTATTCGCCTCTCCAGCCTCCGTCAAAGTCAGCGTCCTCGCGGAATTGCTGCACGAAGCGGCGCCAGAGAACAGGGTCTGCCAGACGAAAATCGCGGATGTAGCGGAAGGCCTTGTCCAAAAATCCTGTATAGTGACATTCGTTTTCGTAGTCCGAGAAGAAGGCGTCGGTCTTGATTCTCGGCTGATTAACGGGGTTTTGTGCATACAGATCTCTCATATCCATCTCTCCTTTTGAAGTCTTAATTTATTATAGCTTTTGCCGAGGCCTTTGTCAATAAGTTTGGCGGCTTTTTCGAAAAAAGATCGCTCTGTGTGCCGTTGGATTTCTGTCGTTTCCGCACCCAAGATGAACGCTTTTGCTCATTTTGCGCACTTTTTTGGAATATTTGTCAACATTCTTGATCACGCTTGACACTTTGTGAGCATAAGGCTATAATGATAGTGTAAGAAATACATTATGATATTCCGGAGGAAAGTGAATCATGGCAAAGACCAATATCGTCGATTGGACAACGATCACCAATTTCGTGATTGACGCATTCGTAGGCTACGGCATTCCCCGCGAGGACGCCGAGATCTGCGCGGACGTTCTGCTCGAGTCGGACAAGAGAGGCATCGAGTCCCACGGCTGCAACCGCTTCAAGCCCGTGTATCTTGACCGCATCAAGGCGGGCATTCAGAATCCCGTTACCAACATCACTGTCGTTAAGGAAACCGAAACCACCGCAGTGCTTGACGGAAACCACGGCATGGGCCAGGTTATCGGTTACAAGGCCATGAGCATGGCCATCGAAAAGGCAAAGAGATACGGCATGGGCATGGTCGTTGTTCGCAACTCCTGCCACTACGGCATTGCGGGCTACTACACCTCCATGGCCACCAAGGCAGGCTGCATCGGTTTGACGGGAACCAACGCGCGTCCCACCGTTGCCCCCACCTTTGGCGTAAAGGGAGCCTTCGGCACCAACCCCCTCACGCTTGGCGTTCCCACCGATGAGGCGTTTGATTTCAACTTTGACGCGGCTTCCTCCACCTATCAGAACGGTAAG
>JAFOGE010000057.1 GCA_017386965.1 Clostridia bacterium | reverse complement strand
TCCTCACCCACCTTTTTGAGGATCTTATCCAGACCCTTTTCAAACAGATAGGTCGTGTAGGACCCCTCCTTCCTCTCGGCGCGTCTGCCCTCCAGAAGTGCCATCAGCCCCTCCAAGGAAAAGTCATGCAACTCCTCGCTTTCCCATACGGGATGTGTGAAGCCGGAATCGGTCCCGGTGTGGCAGGCCGGTCCATCCTTTTCGACCGTCACCACAAGGGCATCCTTATCGCAATCGGCCGTGATCGAAACAATGTGCTGGTAATTCCCGCTGCTCTCCCCCTTGAGCCAAAGCTCCTGCCGCGAACGGCTCCAGAAGCAGGTCAGTCCCTTCTTCATAGAGATCTCCAGGCTTTCACGGCTCATATAGGCCAACGTCAGTACCTTCTTGGTGATCGCATCCACCACGATTGCGGGGATCAGGCCCTTTTCGTCAAATTTCAGTTCATCAATGTTCAACATGCTTGTTCTCCTTTCTTATCGACGCACGGGAATCCCCTGCTCCGCCAGCTCTCGTTTCAAATCGTGCAGATCCACCTCGTGGAAGTGGAAGATCGATGCAGCAAGTCCCGCATCCACCTTGGGAAGCATCTTGAAAAGCGTTGTAAAATCCGCAATACGGCCCGCGCCTCCCGATGCAATAACGGGAACACTGACCGCATCGCAAACGGCTTGCAGCATGGGAAGGTCAAAGCCTTTCTTGACACCGTCGGTATCAATGGAGTTAACCACGACCTCGCCCGCACCCGCATTCACGCATCTACGGATCCATGAAATCGCCTCCATGCCCGTATCCTCGCGTCCGCCCTTGGCAAATACGCGGAACTCGCCGCCAACGCGCTTGACGTCCACGGAAAGCACCACGCATTGGTCGCCGTATCGCTTAGCGGCCTCGGTGATCAGGGCAGGATTGCGGATCGCCCCCGAATTGACGCTCACCTTATCCGCGCCGCATTTGAGAACGCGATCAAAGTCCTCCACCGTATTGATTCCTCCGCCTACGGTGAGCGGAATGAAGATGGTTCGTGCCACCTCGGTGAGAATGTCGGTAAAGAGTGCGCGTCCCTCGGCAGAGGCCGTAATATCATAAAAAACCAGCTCATCCGCGCCCTGCTCACTGTAGTAGCGCGCAAGCTCCACGGGAGAGGACACGTCATGCAAGCCCAAAAAGTTGACCCCCTTGACCACTCTGCCGTTTTTGACGTCCAGACAAGGAATAATACGCTTGGTAATCATTTGGCCACCTCGATTGCTTGACGCAGATCGATCGCGCCCGTGTAGTAGGCCTTTCCAATGATCGCGCCGTAGAGTCCCAGGTCAGAGAGTGCTGTGACGTCATCTATGTCTGAAACGCCGCCGGAGGCCACGATCTGCAAAGAGAAGCGCTCCGAAAGCATACGGTACAGCTCCCGATTGGTCCCCATCATCGCTCCGTCCTTGGAAATATCGGTACAGATCAGGGTGCGCACACCCATCTTTTGCATTTTCTCGCAGAACGCGAAGGCGTCCACTCCTGAGCTTTCGGTCCAGCCCCGAATTGCCACGGCGCCGTCCTTAATATCCACGCCGACGGCAATGCGCTCGCCGTAGCGATCCAGCGCCTCCTTCAAAAAGCGCTCATCCGTAACGGCGGCCGTTCCAAGGATCACGCGGTCCACACCAACCGAAAAATAGCGTTCTACGGTTTCCATATTGCGGATGCCTCCTCCGATCTCAACAAAAAGATCGGTCTTCTCTGCAACCTCGGCAACCGTCAAGAGGTTGGGCGTGCTTCCGTCACGCGCGCCCTCCAGATCCACCATATGGATGTATTTTGCGCCCGCCGCTTCAAAGTCGCGGGCAATTTCAAGGGGGCGGTCACTGTAAACCGTCATATTCGCGTAGTCCCCCTTGAGAAGGCGGACCGCCTTGCCCTCGTACAGATCAATCGCAGGAAAAAGCAGCATCGTCTTCCTCACTTCTCCTCGCGCGGGACAGAGGTAACGATCGGTCTGCCGTCGGCATCCACCAGGACAGTAAGACCTCCCGCATATCCACTCGTGGTCCAAAGATAATTGACCCCCGTTTGTCGATCCACGAGCACGCGGCATTGGCAAGCGTCAAATGCGCTTCCGCTGACCTCGGTGCAAACGAAGCGGTCACTCTTGATCGGTTTCATGATGATTCCTCCTTAAAGCGCACAAAAAGCGCGCAGAATATTCAGCCCCACCGCTCCGCTCTTTTCGGGGTGAAACTGACAACCGTAGACGTTTTTGCAGGCAACGGCGGCGGTAAGCTCCGCGCCGTATTCTGCTGTGGCGATCACACTGTCATCGCAATTTGCTCCGTAAAAGGAATGCACGAAATAGACACAGTCGCCTTCCTTAAGATAGCGGAACAACGGAGATGCCCCACGCAAATGCAGAGCGTTCCATCCTATATGCGGGATTTTGAGATCCCCCGGGATCACGTCCGCAATCGGACGGACCTCGCCGTGAATCAGACCCAGTCCCTCGTGCTCACCATATTCATAGCTTTTTTCAAAGAGAAGCTGCATTCCAAGGCAGATACCAAGGAGCGGCTTCCCTGCCCGCGCTTGCTCGGTAACAACCTCCGCAAGACCGCTTTTGCGCAGCTTTGTGATGGCATCGCCAAAGGCTCCCACACCGGGGAGCAGAATACGATCCGCTTCTCGAATCACACGCGGATCCGATGTTACCACGGCCTCCGCCCCAACGGCGGCAAGAGAGCTTTGCAGCGAAAACAGATTGCCAACGCCGTAATCAATGATCGCAACCATTACAAAACTCCCTTGGTAGAGGGGATCTCATCCGCAAACGCCGCATCCATTGCGACTGCCTGACGGAGAGAACGCGCCACCGACTTGAACGCACCCTCGATGATGTGATGCGAATTCTCTCCCGCCAGCTGACGGATGTGCAAAGCGCACTCGGCATTCCGAACAAAGGCGAGCCAAAATTCCTTGACCAGCTCGGTGTCAAAGCTACCCACCTTCTCGGTCGGGATCTCGAGAGCATCGCAAAGGATGCCTCTGCCCGAAAGATCTACCGCGGACAGAATGAGCGCCTCGTCCATGGGTAGGATCATGCTTCCGTAACGGCAGATGCCCCTCTTCTCGCCCAGGGCGATCGAGAAGGCCTGCCCCAGAGCGATGCCGATATCCTCTACTGTGTGATGATCGTCCACCTGTATGTCGCCCACGCAGGTCAACGTCAGGTTGAAGCGTCCGTGGGATGCAAATAAGGTCAGCATATGATCGAGAAATCCGCATCCGCTGGATACGTGACTCTCACCCTCGCCGTCCAACTGCAGGGTCAGATTGATTTTGGTTTCCGCGGTCTCGCGGAGAATGCTTGCTTCTCTCATGCTTTTTCCTCCAAGATGCGTTGCAGGACGGAAAGCAGAACGTCCATCTGCTCCTTCGTTCCAACGGTAATTCGGTTGTATTGACGGATGCGATCCTGATCGAAGTGCCGCACAAGGATTCCCTCCTCCTTCAGGGCTCGGTAAAGAGCCCCGCCATCCAGAAGCGGATGCTTGGCAAACAGAAAGTTTGCCTTGGAATCGGTTGCTTCAAATCCAAGCCGACGCAGGGCCGAGGCCGCGTATTCCCGATTCTCGATGATCGCACGGCAGTTGCGTGCGGTGTACTCTGCATCCTCCATTGTGCCAAGTCCTGCCGCGAGCGTCATGGAATTGACATTGTAGGGATTGGTGGAATACTTAATGGTGTTCAAATCCGCGATCAATGCGCGGGACGCAACACCGAATCCAAGCCGTCCCCCCGCCAGGGAACGGGACTTGGAGAAGGTCTGTGTGACCAGAAGATTGTCGTATTTATGAATCAGCGGAACGCAGCTCTCCGCTCCAAAATCCACGTAGGCCTCATCTACAACGACGATGCTGTCGGGATTGCGGACGAGGATCTGCTCGATCTCGGAAGGAGAAAGAGCGATTCCCGTCGGCGCATTGGGGTTGGCGAGGAAGATCGTACTGTGGAGCCCAAAATAATCCTCGATCTGAATCCGGAAATCCTCCTGCAAGGGGATCCTTCGATATGGGATCCGGTGTAGCTCCGCAAAGACCTCGTAAAAGCCGTAGGTAATATCCGCAAAGACGGCAGGATGCTTCTCATCGCAAAAGGCCATAAAGGCAAAGTTGAGAATCTCATCCGAGCCGTTTGTAAGCAGCACCTCGCTTGGCTCTACCCGAAGCGCTCTTGCAACCGCCTCTGACAGGCGTGCGCAGGTAGGATCGGAATACAGCTGCAGACTCTGCGCCGCCCTTGCAGCCATCTCGCAGGCACGTGGAGAGGGCGGAAAGGGGGACTCGTTGGTATTGAGCTTGATATATTGCATTTCCTTAGGCTGCTCCCCGGGTACGTAGGGAGTCAGCGCAGAATATTTTTCACTGAAATAGCGGCTCATGACATCACCTTTCTCGAACGTTGCGAATGCGTTATTCCTGCTCCAATCGGACCACGGCACTCTTTGCGTGCGCGGTCAGTCCTTCCTTCCGTGCAAAGTAGGCAACGTCCTCGGCCACGCGGGAAAGTGCCTCCTTCGTGTAATAGGTGTACTGCGTTTTCTTGACGAAATCATCCACCGACAAGGGGCTCGAGAAGCGAGCCGTTCCGCTGGTAGGCAGGGTGTGGTTGGGACCTGCAAAATAATCTCCCAGCGCCTCAGGGCAGTTGCGCCCCATAAAGATCGAGCCGGCGTGACGGATGGCATCCAGATAATCAAAAGGATTATCTACGCAAAGCTCCAGATGCTCGGGCGCGATCTCGTTTGCAATATCAATGGCAAGGGCAAGCGTGGGGCAGACGATGATCTTCCCGTTCGTGTCAATGGACGCGCGTGCGATCTCGGCACGCTCCAAAAGCGGGATCTGGTTTTCCAGCTCCGCCTGCACCGCCTTGGCAAGCTCCTCGCTGTCCGTCACCAGAACCGCGCTTGCCATGCGATCATGCTCCGCCTGCGAAAGCAGGTCTGCCGCCGCGTGGCGCGGATTCGTCTTGCCGTCGGCAAGGATCAAAATCTCGCTCGGCCCTGCGATCATATCGATGGAAACAACGCCAAAGACCTGCTTCTTCGCCTCTGCAACAAAGGCATTTCCCGGGCCTACGATCTTATCCACCTTCGGAACGCTCTCCGTTCCGTAGGCCAGAGCTGCGATCGCCTGCGCGCCACCGATCTTGAAGATCCGATCGATCCCTGCGATTCTGGCCGCGGCAAGGATCACGGGGTTGACCTTTCCCTCCCTCGAGGGGGGCGTTACCATAACGACCTCGGGACATCCTGCAATCTTGGCCGGGATGGCATCCATCAGCACCGTGGAGGGATAGGCCGCCGTACCGCCCGGAACATAGAGGCCCGCGCGGTCCACGGGAATGATCTTCTGCCCGATCACAACCCCGTTTTGCTGATTGAGGATGAAGCTGTTTCGAACCTGCCGCTCATGGAAGGCGCGAATGTTTTCGGCAGCCCGTTGCAGAATCTCCAGAAAGCGCGGCTCCACAACGGCCATCGCCTCGTCAATCTCCTCTTCACTGACCGCAAGAGAGGAGAGCGCCGCACCGTCGAATTTTTCGGTA
>JAFOGE010000056.1 GCA_017386965.1 Clostridia bacterium | reverse complement strand
GTCTTTCCGTATAGATCGCCGTCAAAATGAAGGAGATAGGTTTCGCAGTTTAATGCGGCGAACTGATCGACCGTCGGGTGAACGCCAATGTTTGAAATCGCATGATAACTCTTTCCCGCTACCGTGACCTGTGAAGCATAAACCCCGTGACGGGGGATCAGCAGACCGTCGGGAAAAAGCTGGTTGATCGTCGGAAATCCCATAACGCGCCCCAATGCTTTTCCGTGAAGCACCTGGGAGGAAAAGGAGAAGGGCCTTCCGAGAAGACGGTTCGCTTCCTCGATCCCGCCTTCTGTCAAAAGCTGACGGATTCTGGTGGAGCTTACGGTTTTGCCATCTTTCTGAATCTCCTCTTGCAGGACCAGGGGGATCGGAAGCAAAGAACGCAGCTCCTGCGGCGTCCCGACCGCACCCTTTCCAAAACGGTAGTTGAATCCGCAGACAATGGCAGAGGCGTGACAACGTGATTGAAGAATGTGTTTGGCAAAAGCAGATGGGGAGAGCGTGTGAAGGTCGGAGAACTGTGCCAGAAAAATGTATTCCGCACCGCAGTCGGTAAAAGCGCGAAGCTTGTCCTCCATTGTGCAAAGCAGCATCGGCTGCATCTCCGGATGAAGGATGCGTATCGGCGGCTCCTTGAAGCAAAAGACCGATATGGCGCTTTCCTTCTGTTGCTCATTTCGGAATGCAACCGCCTTGTGAATCAAGGCTTGGTGGGCCAAATGCACCCCGTCAAAGTTTCCAAGGCAAAGAACAGAGGAGGGGGGCGGAGAAACTGCCGTCATAGACCGCAGCGAAAGGCATACAATGTCAGGCATATCAATCTTCCAGCTGCAAAAAGTTCTTTACAAGCTCCTGCATCAGCTCATCGCGATCAATTTTTCGAATCAACGCGCGCGCATTGTTGCAGTTTGTGATATAGGTCGGGTCCTCGGAAAGAAGATATCCTACGATCTGGCCGATCGGATTATATCCCTTTTCACTGAGTAATTCGTGGACTTCTCGAAGAATCTCGCGGGAGGAAGCCGCGCTTTCCTCGCGAAGAGTATGATTCTTATCCTGATTCATATACAGTCCTCCTTATGTCGAAAAAACAAATAAAAATACTCCAAATTATATTATAAATGAATTTCTCTTGCATTTCAAGTCTTTTTTTGTAAATAGTTTGTTTTGCATCTGTTTTTCGAGCTTCGCTCTTGACGAATTTCCTTTTTTAGGGTATACTGATGGATGAAGCTTGCAGATTGTGAGGAAACCATATGAAATTAACCGTTTTAGATGCCGCAACCCTTGGAAACGACGTTTCCATGGAGGTTTTTTCTTGCTTTGGATCGGTGACCGTATATCAAAGCACCGCGCCTTCCGAGGTGGCGGAGCATGCCAAGGATGCCGAGGTGTTGCTCTTGAACAAGGTCAAGCTCCATGCGGAGAATTTGCAATTCTGCAAGGATCTGCGGCTGATCTGTGTTGCTGCAACGGGATTTGACAATATTGATCTGGAGTACTGCCGCGCAAGGGGGATCGCCGTTTGCAACGTGGTAGGATATTCGACCCAATCCGTAGCGCAGGTTACCATTTCCATGGCACTGTCCCTGATTACCAACCTGGATGCCTTTGGAAATCACGTGCGCAGTGGGGAATACACGGCACGGGGAATCCCGAATTGCCTGACGCCTGTTTATCATGAGATTGCGGGAAAAACCTGGGGAATTTTAGGCTTTGGAAATATCGGAAAGCAGGTAGGACTTGTTGCACAGGCACTTGGGTGCCGCGTGCTTGTGAATAAGCGCACACCGATCGACGGTTGGGAATGCGTGTCCTTAGACCGCCTGTGCAAGGAATCGGACATTCTTTCTATCCACACCCCCTTGAACGATTCCACCAGAGGTCTGTTGGATGCTCGGCATATCGAGATGCTTCGTCCCAATGCCATTGTCATCAACGTCGCGCGAGGCGCTGTAACAGATGAGGCCGCACTGGCCAATGCAATTTTGAACGGAAGGATCGGAGGGCTTGGGGTGGATGTCTATAGCACGGAGCCAATGCCCGAGAATCATCCGTTTCAAGCGATCCGAAACCATCCCAATGTTTGCATGACGCCGCATATGGCGTGGGGGGCTTATGAAACGAGAGTGCGTCTTCTCTCGGAGATGGCGGAAAATATTCGTGCCTTTCTCAACGGCGAGCATCGCAATCGCGTTGATTAAAGAAAAAGGGCGAGCGTGCAGACCCGTGCCGTGCGGCACAAGGCTCTATCACGCTCGCGCTCTTTTAATAAAGGAGCGGGAAGGTAAAAAGAAGCTCCTTCAAGCTTGCGTATATCGGGAAAAAATCTTTGACAGGGAGCGGATTTTTGCCCTTTCCACATTCCAAGGTAAAACAGGGAAGCGCTTGCTTTTGGATACACCAATCGCTCAGGCCACCATAGGCGGCGCTTCCCGTAGCTTCGGAAAGACGATAACCTGAGAGGAGGGAGATCTTTTTGGCAACGGTTACAGAACCCTTTGGAGTCATTCCTCCGCTTTGGTAAAAGATTTCCTCCCCTTGCGTGTGCAGCGTTAAAACAGCACGAAGCCCTTTGCAAAAACGGATAAAATTGCACAGATAGGCCACCTCAGGCTCGCTTTCCGGGGAGTCGCCGCTGAATCTTCCGGGTGCGCCTCCCAGGATGCCGTTGCTGATTTCGAATTGCTTATATTCTGCAAAGCCTGCATCGTAATTGTGGTTGAGATCTACCCCGCGCGCATTGGCTTGCCAATGCGAAAAGTCTTCGCTTCCGTGGTTCATCGCGAGCAACCGTTGATAAAGAGGATTCTCTGTAAGGACACCGTGGATCTGATATTCGATACCGTCCGGATTGAGCATGGGAACGATGTATAGCGTATGCGTTTTGCAAAATTCGGATAGGTTCAAGCGGTAGAGCGGATGTCCCGTTCGTTCTGCCATGCAAAAATCCTCCAGGAAGCGCAAAAGAAGTGTGGACGTGATCCATTCCATGCCGTGATGCGCACCGACGTACAGAATGCATCGAGCGCCATGCCCAAGAGAAAGGAGGGGGATGTCCCTCCCGAGAATGCTGGTGCCAAGCGTTCCAAAACCGATGCAGGAATACTGCTCGGAAAGGTGGCACAGGACATCAGACATGCTTGCGTGATCCATGGGAATTTGGTCGTTCAGAATGCGTTTTGAGGGTGTCGGCATGTTTTTCAAGGCTCCTTTTCAGATGATGAATGGTATTGATACCACAATATGCCAAAGAATTGAAATTATTTACAAATTCAACTGGAATATCCTCAAGAATATGATATAATAAAAAGGATTCCAGTATTTCAAAGGAGAAACCATGTATGAAGAACATTGATTCTCTCTATGAGCAAGGCCGTAAAAAAAGGATCACACGGGAGTTTGCGATCCTGATTTTTTCCGTGTCTGCGTTCTATGCGCTGATTCTGACACCCGTTTACAGTTGGACCTCGAGCGACGTTTTGATTGCAAAAACGGGAATCCCGGTTGCAATCGAAGCCCTTTTGGATATTTGCAACTTTTGCTTTTATTGGATCGCTTTCGGGTACCTTCTGTGGCTGTCGGCGCGCTTTTCCTTGCGTGCATGTCGCGCCCTTGCGCTGCTCTATTTCGCGGCAACGCTTTTCCGCTATGGTGCGGCACTTCTGGCCGGATATTTTCTGAACGGATTCCCAACGTTTGCCGATTTCGCTTCGGATGCACTTCCGTATCTGACTGCCGATATTTTACTCGATCTTGCCTTCGTCGGCGTGGCGGCTCTTCTGATCTACTTTATTTTTGAGATTCCGAATGCAGCACGCAGAAAAACGGCTCAGGAGCTTCGCTCGCCGCTTTCGGCATATCTGCCGTTTGCCGGTCTTCTGGAGATGAAAAACCGTCTGTTGCGCGTTTCCTTGATCGTTTCCGCAATTCCTTCGGTTGTGCAGATCGTTTATCGCGTCATTTATGACGTTACCTTCTACGGTGCTCCGCGCAATCTCCCGGACCTGCTTTGGATGATCACCTATTATCTGATGGATCTGATCAGCATTGTTATTGGATTCTTTGTCATCGTTCTCTTTTTGAACCGTGCGTATTTCCGAGAGGAGAAGGCGCTCATGGAGTATGATGCCTGACGCTCATCTCCCGCAGGAAGTGGATGAGAAAGGGAAGCGTCAACAGGAAGGTCAACCCATCGGCGATGGGTTGCGCATAAATAAAATAGGCACTGCCAAAGACCGCCGGAATCCATTTCAAAAGAGGCAAAAGGAAGATCCCTTGTCTTGCACTTGCAAGGAAAAGGGATCTTCCTTTCCTTCCAACGGCCTGCAGAGCGAGTGTTGTGCAGGTGATGACTCCGTGCAAGGGAAAGACCGCCGCTTGCGCCTGCAGGGCACGGCTGCCGATCTCGAGAATTCCACGTTCCCTGTGAAAGAGCGAAATGATCTCCGGCGTGAACAATAAGAGCGGAAGCGATAGAAGCAGCATCATGGCGCTGGAGAAAAGCAGGGAGGCACGCAGAACGCACCTCACCTCCCGGCGTCGTCCCCCTCCGAAATGATATGCGATCAGGGGCGTTGCTCCTTGCGCAGTTCCTGCGCAAAATGCGAAGCCAAGCAAAAACAATCGGTTTACGACCGACATAGCCGCCACAGCATCCACGCCCTCCTGCGCGGCAATTCGGTTCATCAAGAGCGCAGATAGCGCTAAAAAGCCTTGCCTTGCAAGCGACGGAATGCCGTATAGCAAGAGGCTTTTTTCTTTTCTGCGGCAATCCCTTCTAGG
>JAFOGE010000055.1 GCA_017386965.1 Clostridia bacterium | reverse complement strand
GTGAATATTTTGTGAACGAATTTTGAAATAATCAAAAACGGAGCAAAAAAGGGGGAGCAAACGCATCAAGCGTTTGGTCGCCCCTTGGGTGCTTTCATGGATTGCAGGAATGCCGCATTACGAACGCTTACGCCTCCTTGCCTTTTGTCCTTGTCGGGGCAAGCCCGCAAAGGCACCTCCCACGGAGAGGAGAAGAAAGCCGACGTGCAAAAGAGCGGAGAGAAGTGCGGAGTACCCGGAGGCCTCCGTACGGAAAAAGAGCGAGGCAAGCAGCATTACAAGGGAGAGCAAGGCGCCGTTGCAAAAGCCGCAAACGAGGGCCCCTTTGCGGTGGATGCGGATGGCGAGAAGACCTCCCAAAAACGCGGTCAGTGCCGAGCAGAGAAGACCAAGGGGAGGAATGGCGATTTTGGGGTCCTCCAGAAAATAGGCGACGAGGGAGGCGACAAGCAGAAGTGCCGGCGCGATCGCCAGGGAGCAGAGAAAGCTTTTTCCAATGTCCTTCAAAAAGCGAACCGAAGTATTTTCCGGCTCACGGGTTGCTTTGCCTTGATTGCGCTTGGAAGCGTGGGAAGAGCGTTGCATAAAAAACCTCCGTGTGAAAAGCGTTGCCGATACAACCTATTCACACGGAGCTTGCTTTATGCATGGAAGGAATCAGTCTGCATCCTCAGCCTTTACGTCCACGCGGCTGATTGCGCTCTTGAGAATGCGGATGCGGGTGAGGTCGCGGGAGGTTTCAATCACGCAGGTTTCCTCCTTGATGCTGATAACCTTACCGATGATGCCGCCGATCGTGGTGACCTCATCTCCAACCGTCAGATTGTTGCGCATTGCATTCGTTTCCTTCTCCTGCTTCCGCTGCGGGCGGATCGCAAAGAAATAGAAGGCGACAAACACAATTGCCATCATACCGAGGGTAATAAGGCCGGTCATATCTCCGCCACCGGTGGGGGTAGCAGATTCCAAAGCAAATACGTTGAACATGGATAATATTCCTCCGTTTCTTCCATAGATATCATCATTATACCCCTTTTGCCTCCGATATGCAAGTCCAATTTGTAAACATTTTCCGCGCAAGCCCGATTTTTCCGTGTTTTTCAGAAAAAAGGCCTCCGCGCTCGATAAAAAAGCGTCGAAATCTTGCATTTTTCCGTCGGATATGCTATACTATAAGCAAAGGAACGATTGCGCGATGGCATCTGCCCGGCGCAGAAAGGATCGTATGGAAAAGAAACAATATCTGGAATGCGGAAGGATCATCAACATTCACGGCTTCCGCGGCACCGTAAAGCTGGAATCCTGGTGCGATTCTCCCGATGTCCTGGCGGATCTGCCAACAGTCTGGCTTTTGGAAAAAGGGGAATACCGTCCTCTTGCCGTTGTGCGTGCGTCGGTCTTTCGGCAGTTCGTGCTGATGGATCTTGCCGGCGTGGATAGCGAGGAAAAGGCCAATGCCCTGCGCAACGTCGTGCTGTACGCGGCGCGGCAGGATCTTCCGCTCGCACAGGGGGATCATTTTATTGCCGATCTGCTCGGTATGGAGGTGCGGGACGCGGATAGCGGTGAGCATCTTGGCGTTTTGGCGGATGTCAATACCCGGGGAGCGCGGGATCTCTACATCGTCCGCACCGAGAGTGGGGAGCATATGGTTCCCGCCGTACCCGAATTCGTGGTGCGCATTGGCGAGGAGGCGATCTATATTCGCACGATCCCCGGGCTTCTGGACGGAGGTGCGGAGAACGTATGATGCGATTTGATATTATGACGCTCTTTCCCGATCTGGTCGGAACCGTCCTTGGGGAGAGCATCATCGGACGCGCGCAGAAGAGCGGAGCGATCTCCGTGCATACGCACAACATTCGGGATTATTCCGAGGATAAGCACCGCCGCGTGGACGATACGCCGTACGGCGGTGGAAAGGGAATGCTGATGATGGCACCTCCCATCTATAACTGCTATACGGCGATCCTGGAGGCACAGGAGCGAGAGGGCTTCTCACCGCGGGCAAGGCGTGTGATCTATCTTTCCCCTACGGGAAAGGTTTTGACGCAGGCGCGCGCGGCCGAGCTTGCGCGTGACTATGACAATCTGATCCTGCTCTGCGGACACTACGGGGGCGTGGACCGACGGATCGTGGATGAGATCGTGGACGAGGAGATCTCCATCGGCGATTTTGTGCTGACGGGAGGCGAAATTCCGGCGTGTATTCTGACCGATTGCGTGGCGCGCCTTGTGGACGGCGTGCTTTCGGACGCAGAATGCTATGAGAAGGAGAGTATTTCCTCCGGTCTTTTGGAGTATCCGCAATATACGAGGCCCTATGAGTTTCACGGCGTTAAGGTTCCCGACGTGCTGATCTCGGGGCATCACGCCAACATTGACCGTTGGCGCGACGAGCAGGCGCGCGAGATGACGGAGAGGCTTCGCCCGGATCTTCTGGAAAAGCAGAAATAACGAAATACGTGTATCGAAAACCCCTACATAACACTCGGATCTTCGAGAGGATGTAGGGGTTTTTTATGCGGGAAAGCAGAATTTTGGAGTGCGCGGAGAGAGTATCCGCCTTTTTGGGAAGGAGTGCGGAAAGGAGCCGCTTTACGCAAGGCATGCTTGCGCTTTCCAAGACCCTGCGGCGGAATTTTGCGCGGGGGTGCCTTTCCGGTCTTGGAAATGAGGACCGCTTCCTCGGAAGGATCGCGCGCCGCAGAGGAGAAGACGGGATCCTTTCCGGCTTATTCGGAAGGCTTGGAAGGCTTCTTTTGGAGAGCTGTGTTGGATCGTGGGCCTTCTTTTTCATGATTTATGGAGGAATTGCCGCCTCGGTACAGGTCTTTTTTGCGAGGGAGGGAGATCCCTTCCTTCGGTCGATCCTACCGCTCTCCCTGCTCGGTGCATCCCTGCCGTGTCTGCAATCCAGCCGTTCGCTCGCCTCTCTTTTACGAGGAAGCTGCTTCGGCAAGGGCTTTCTCCTGCGCTTTTGCGGAATTTTTGAGGAGGAGCTTCCCGAAGGGGAAGGGAGGTCTTTCATTTTGCTTCCCTTGCTTTTCGGAGGCATATTTGGAGGACTTTCTGCATTCTTCCCCTACGTTCTGCCGATCCTCCTTTTGCTCTCGGTATTGGCCACCCTGTTTCTGCGCGTTCCGGAGCTGGTGCTGCTGTTGCTTTCTCTTGCGTTGCCGTTTCTTGGATGGCTTGCGCATCCTACCCTGCTTCTTTCCGTTGGAGCGATCGCCTTGGAGATCGCATGGCTGCGAAAGTACCGAAGGGGGCAAAGGCTTCTCTTTTTCGGATGCACAGAGTTTTTGCTTCTCCTGCTCGGTCTGCTCTATCTTCTCGGGGGTCTCGTCGGATCCGGAGGAGGGGATGGGATTTGGAGCGGTCTTTGCCGTATGCTGCTGGTGTTTCTCTTTTTCCCGTCTGCGAGCTTGCTCCTGCGAAAGCAATGGCGTGAGCGCGTCATCGAGGCCGTGCATCTTTCGGGAGCGATTCTTTCCTTGCTCGGCGTGCTTCAATACTTCTTTACCGACATGGAGCTGAAATGGGTGGATCTCAACCGATTCTCCTTCCTTGCGGGGAGGGTGGGGCTTTCCTTCAAAAATCCGAACATCCTCTCGGTTTTTCTGGTTCTGATTCTTCCGCTTGGCGTGGCGGTGATCTTTTCCGGGGAGGAGAAGGGGATCAAACGGCTTCTGTTTGCCGCAGCCTGCTTGTTGGAGGGCGGTTGTCTGATCCTGACCTGGTCGCGCGGTGCGTGGATTGGCATTCTTGTCGCCTTGCCGAGCCTGCTTCTGCTCTGCAACAAAGGCTCGCGTGTGTTTCTTCTTTTGAGCGGAGTACCTGCGCTTCTGCTGTCGCCGGCTCTGCCACGGACGGTGCTTTTGCGGCTTGGGAGCATTGGAAATATGGCGGATTCCTCCATACGGTATCGCTTTTATACCTGGAAGGGCGTTTGGCGCATGCTTTTGGAGAATCCCTGGGGGATCGGAACGGGAGAGGCGGCCTTTCGAAAAATCTATCCTGCGTATGCGGTCAGCGGTACGGAAACCGTCATGCACGCGCACCGACTGCTGCTGCAGGTTGCGGTGGAGCTGGGACTGCCGGGGGCTGCGGTGTTGCTTCTTGTGCTTCTTCTGCTTGGCCTGCATACCCTTTGCGGTGCTGCAAGGCTTTGCGGACGCGCGAGGAGGGATCTTTTGGGAGCATCCTGCGGACTGCTGGGCGTCTTGGTGATGGGATGCTTTGACTACGTGTGGTATCATTTTGGTGTTTTTGCTCTGTTCTGGATCTGGCTTGGGCTTGCGATGTCGGCATCGGCGGGCGAGGAACAGGAGGAAAGGAGTGCTTATGAGGGATAAGGAAAGAGGAGAGGGGCGCTTCGCCTTCTCCTGGGTGGACGGCTTGTTTTTGCTCGCAGCTCTTGCCGTGCTGTTGGCGGGTCTTACGGTGCTTTTGCGCGCGCGGGGCGAGGAGGAACCCAATTCCTCCATCCAATACGTGATCTGTCTTCGCGGACTGGATCCCGCGCTTTCCGGCACCTTTCTGCCGGACCCGGAGGCACTTGTATATAACGAGAACGGAACGGCTTGCCTTGGAACGGTGGTTGCAACGGTTGTCTTTCCGCATCGGCGCGCGATCCTCTCGGACGGTGTCCTGGGAATCGCGGAGGACGGATGCACGGATCTTTACGTCACGGTGCGTACGGAGGCGAAACAAAGAGAGGGCGACGGTTGGCGGGTCTGTGACATTCGGATCGCTGCCGGGATGCGCGCGGATCTTCGCATTGGCGGCTATCTTGTGCGGGGAGCAGAGGTTCTTTCGGTTCAGGAGGATGTGGAATGAAAAGGGAGAGAGGACAGCCTACGAAAAGGGGACGGGGAAATCTGTTGGATCTTTTTTTGATCCTTCTTCTGCTCTTTTCTGTCATTGGCGTAGGCCTGCGGCAGCACGCCCTGCAACGGGAGCAGGAGGAGCTGCCAAAGGAGGCGTATTGCGTTACGCTCCTTTTGAAAAAGGTGCCTTCCGAATGGGTGGAGTGCGTGTCGGTGGGGGAGGTACTGTATCTTTCGGACGGCACGCCCTTTGGTGTTTTGCGCGAGCTCTCCTGCTCGCCGGCGAGGGAGAGCATTTCGACAATCGGCGGTACGCAAAGCGTTCTTTGGGAGGACGGCTCCTATCTGGAGGTTTCCGCGAAGGTTATCGTGCAGGGACGTATCCGAGAGGGCGTTTTGCTTCGGGAGGGAAAATACGCCCTTCTGCTTTGGAGCCGACAGACCTTGTATTCGACCCGCGCAGAGTGGAATGTGACGGTGGCGGAGATCGTTTCAAGCAGTGCGATGACGGATTCGGACGGATCTCCATGAGGTCTTCTAAGCTCCGCTTCCTCAAATATTATATGTAATTTGCACGAAAAAAGGCATTGTGCATTGTGAAAATACCACATAATTGACTATTGATTTTCCGTTTTGAATTTGATATACTATATATGATGAATAGTATACTCTAAAACTCCCCTTGGGGAATTATTTCGGAAAATGGAGCGGAATTTGTATGATTTCACGCGATGTAACGATTGTCAATGCCAGCGGTCTGCACGCCAGACCTGCCACCTTCTTCATCCAGAAGGCAAATGCTTATAAGTGCTCGATCTGGATCGAAAAGGAGGATCGAAAGGTAAACGCAAAGAGCCTCTTGGGCGTTCTTTCCCTCGGAATTGCCAAAGGGATGACTGTCACTCTGCTTGCCGACGGACAGGACGAGGATGCCGCGATCACGGGACTGGTAGAGCTGATCGACGGCGGCTTTTCGGAGCTCTAAACAATCGGATAAAGAGTATGGCGGTGTGCTTCTGCGGACAAGGTTTTGGTTCGGGGCGCACCGCCATTTCTTTTCCAAGTACATGGAAGAAATTCCGCGCAGGCGGAGAAAGGAGAAACGATGGCAGGGGATGCTTTGATCCGTGAGAGCCTTTTGCAAAAGGCCAATACCCTTCCGCTCTGTCCAGGCGTCTATGTGATGCGGGATCGGCAGGGAAAGGTTCTCTATGTGGGAAAATCCCGCAAGCTGAAGAACCGCGTTTCTCAATATTTTCAAAACAGCGAGAAGAATATCAAGACCGCGCGCATGGTCGCGCAGGTACGGGATTTTGACTATTACGTCTGCGACAACGAAATGGAGGCGCTCTCACTTGAGAACGCGCTCATTAAGCAACACACCCCAAAGTATAATATCCGACTCAAGGATGCCAAGTCCTACCCCTATATCAAGCTGACCGAGGGGGACTATCCCCGCTTGGTCTTCACAAGGCAGAGGGAGCAGGGCAAGGCAAAGTATTTCGGACCCTATTCCGGCTCCTCAACGGCCTATGCTCTGATCGAGTGGATCAGTCGGTCGCTGCGCCTTCCCACCTGCTCCCGCGTTTTTCCGAGAGATATCGGAAAGGGACGTCCCTGCATTTATTATCAGATGGGGCGTTGCATGGGCGTTTGCAACGGCGGTGTTTCCCCCGAGGAATATGCCGTGTCGATCCGTCATGCAACCGACATCCTCAGCGGAAGAAGCGCACAGGTCCGCCATATTCTGGAGGAGGAGATGCAGTCGCTTGCCATGGAGGAGCGTTACGAGGCCGCCGCGCGTTGCCGTGACACCATCCGTGCGCTCGACGCGGTCCGCGAAAAGCAAAAGGTCGTCGCGGACGCTTCTGCCGAGCATGACGTCATTGGCTTCTATACGGACGAGCTTTGCTCCTGTATTTCGGTATTCTACGTCCGCTCGGGCATCCTGCAGGACAAGACGGATTTTTTGTTTGGAGCAGACGGCATTTCCGAAATTGAGGACGTGATCTCCTTCCTTTGTGAGCATTACCGCATGCGGGAGTACATTCCGCCAAGAATTTTGCTCTCCTTCTCTGCACAGCAGGAGGATCTCGCGCTTTTCTCCGCCTATCTGGAGGCGCGTGCCGGAAGGAAAATCGCGGTTCGCGTGCCCGAGCGCGGAACGCTTCACACGCTTTGCGAAATGGTGGATAAGAACGCCGCCGAGCAGGCAAAGCTCTACAAGATCAACACCGAGCGCACCGAGGGGACACTTGCGCGTCTTGCGGAGCGGATCGGGCTGGAGAGCTATCCCCAAAGGATCGAGGCCTATGATATCTCCAACCTCGGCAAGGAGCATTTGACGGCAGGCATGATCGTTTGCATCGACGGAAAATTCTGCAAGGCAGATTACCGCAGCTTCTCCATCCGGACGGTGGAGGGAACGGATGATTACGCCTCGATGAAGGAGGCGCTCTCGCGCCGTCTTGCCCATCTTTCGGATGCGGAGGGCTCCTTCTCGGAGCTTCCCGACCTGATCCTTCTGGACGGCGGACGCGGACACGTTGCAACCGTCAAGGAGCTTCTGGAGGAGAAGGGAATCACGATTCCCGTTTTCGGAATGGTGAAGGACGAATATCACAAGACGCGCGCTCTTTGCACCGAGAGCGAAGAGATCAGCATTGCGCGTGAGCATGAGGTGTACTCCTTGATCTACCGCATTCAGGAGGAGGTACACCGCTTTACGGTGGGACGCATGGAGAACGCAAAGCGGAAGACGGTCAAGACGTCATCCCTGACCAAAATCCGCGGCATCGGCGATGCCAAGGCCAAAAAGCTCCTTCACGCCTTTGGCGGAATGCGCGGCGTGAAGAACGCGAGCGAGGAAGCTCTTGCGGCTGTTTCGGGAATTACTGCGTCGGATGCCCGCGCGATCCGCCAATATTTTGACGGAAGTGCGGATGGACAAGCAATGGGAGGATCGGAAAAATGATGCGTATTATTACGGGAAAGGCGAGAGGTGTTCGTCTTCAAACGCTGACGGGGGAGGCAACGCGCCCAACCGCAGAACGGACGAAGGAAGCTGTCTTTTCGATCTTGCAGTTTGAGCTGCGAGATGCGCACGTATTGGATCTTTTTGCAGGCTCGGGGCAGATGGGTCTGGAGGCGATCAGCCGAGGGGCCCGTCACGCAGTCCTTTGCGATGCTTCCGGGGATGCGGCTGCGGTGATTCGCGAGAACGCAAAGCGCACCCGACTGGAGGAGGCGTGTGAGATAGTCCGCATGGAGCATAGCACCTATCTGCGCACTGCGCGCGTGCCGTCCCCCTTTGATCTGGTGTTTCTGGATCCTCCGTATGCCCTGGGGCTGATCCCATCCTCTCTGCGTATGCTTTCCGATCGCGGTCTTCTGGCGGAGGATGCGAAGCTGGTCTGCGAGAGCGCAGACCCTGCGGATGTTTTCGGAGGGGATGCCGATCTGGCATCCCGCTTTGCGGTGCTGAAGCAGAACCGCTACGGCGCAGCAAGCGTTACGGTGCTTCGGTACGCAGGGATGCAGGGTGAGGTGGAAGCATGAAAATTGCGATCGTTCCGGGAAGCTTTGACCCGATGACGCTTGGCCACCGCGCATTGATCGAGCGCGTGGCAGAGCAATACGATCAGGTTGTAGCGGCTGTTATGGTCAACCGCGAGAAGACCTATCTTTTGTCCATCGAGGACCGCCTTTGCGTGGCGGAGCGAACCCTGCAGGGCCTTCCGAACGTCCGCGTGATCGCGGATGAGGGAATGCTGATCGATCTTTACGATCGCTTGGGTGCATCTGCCGTTTGTAAGGGCTGGCGCGACGAAAAGGACCTTGCATACGAGAGGGAAATGGCGGAATGGAATCGCGCACACAATCCGCGATTCGTCACCGAGCTTCTCCGCGCGGACGAGGCGTGGGCCGATTGCAGCTCTACGAGAGTGCGGGCGATGCTGAAGCGGGGAGAAAATCCCGCCCATCTGCTCCATGCGGATGCATATTCCTATCTCAAAGAGAAAAACTACGTGTAGAGAGGAGGATACGGGAATGCGTTTACCCGAATCCAAAGCTTATTTGAATGGACAGACCCTCCTGACTGCGCTCTTAGGTGTGCTTGCAGGCATTCTTCTGATTGTTCTGGACACCACACTTCTTTTGCGCGTCGCCTTTATCATGATGGGCGTTCTGACGGTGGCAACCCAGCTGCCGAGTGCGGTCACGGGCTTGCTGCATCTCTCGGAAAAGGGGGGAAAGCTGCTCTTTGCTTCTGCCGCTGTTTCGGTTCTGTTCGGATGCCTGATGATCTTCTGGCACTCCGCCGTTCTGACGGTGCTTCTGGGTGTGTATATGATCCTTTTGCCCCTGATCCTCGTTCTGACTGACCGACAGAAGGGCGAGCGATTGAAAAAGGAGCTTCCGCGGATCCTGTTGGGTGCTGTTCTGGTCCTTATCGGCCCTGCGACGGTTCTTGAGGTTCTGTTTGATGTGATTGGATGGGGGATCATCCTGCTGACCGTGCTCTACACCGTTGTTACGCTGATTGCTGCCAAATTGCGCGTCCAACGCGCGCACACTGCGGGCAACCGGATCTTTGTAGATTCGGACGGGGACGGAAGCATTGACACCGTTTACGTGGATACCACGGGGGACGGCAAGGCAGATACCGCAACCGATTACAGAGAGAAGAAGTCATGATGAACCGATACCAAAAATTAGGCTCCAATACCGTGATATTGGGCATCGGGACCTTTGGCTCCAAGCTATTGGTCTTTTTGCTGATGCCCTTCTACACGGCGATGCTCTCCACGGCGGAGTACAGCACGGCCGAGTTGATCACAAGCACGGCAAATTTACTCATTCCGCTGGCTTGCATAGGCATCAGCAACGGAATCTTCCGCTTTGCCGCGGAGAAGGAAAGCGACAAGGAGGCGGTGTTTTCCTCCTCGCTTGCGCTCCTCGGCCTTGGGACGCTTGTGTTCCTTCTGCTTGCGCCTATCCTATCCCTTGTGGATTATTTTTCGGGCTACACCTATCTGATTGTTGCCTACGTTATCTCCGCCAACATTCAGGCCGTTTGCGCGCAGTACGTGCGCGCGGTGGATAGGACGAAGCTTTTTGCCCTGCAGGGCGTTTTCAATACGCTGATCACCGTTGGATGCAACCTGGTCTTTCTTGCGGTGTTCGACCTTGGCGTCACGGGATACGTTCTCTCGGTTGTTGTCGGGAACCTGGTGACTGCCGTTTTTCTGACCGTCAGTGCAGGACTTTGGCGCGTATTCCGCTTCTCGCGGATCGAGAAGCGCCTGATCGGTCAGCTTCTGCGCTTCAGCCTTCCCTTGATTCCAACCACGGTCTGCTGGCTCATTACGGATCTGTCCGATCGCTATATGGTCACCTACTTCTGGGGCGATAGCATCAACGGCATTTATTCTGCGGCCTATAAAATTCCCACGGTGGTCCATCTTGTGTCCGGCATCTTCCTGCAGGCGTGGCAGTTTTCGGCCGTTGCCGAATCCTCGGACGAGGAGGAATGCCGCAAATTTTATTCCAAGGTCTTTGACGGCTTTCTGTCCGTCATTTTGATCGGAAGCGTAGGCCTGATCCTTTGCTCGGAGCTTTTGGCACATTTGCTTCTCAATGCGAGCTATCACGGGGCGAAGACCTATATCCCGACCCTGCTCTGCGCGGTGGCGGTTGAGGCGCTGGTGTCCTTCCTTGCAACGGTCTATTTGGTGCGCAAGAAGAGCATGCACTCCTTCCTGACCGCGATTCTCGGAACGGTTTGCAACGTTCTCCTGAATCTGCTCCTGATCCCGCGTGTCGGAGCTTTGGGAGCGGCGTTTGCAACGCTGATGGCGTATTGCGTGGTTCTGGTGGCGCGCGTGATCGACGTAAAGCGCATTTTGCCGTTCCGGATGCAGCTTCCGCGCCTGATCGGAAATTTCGCCTTGCTTTTCCTCGCGGCGGTGTTTATGACGGCGGAGAACGGATGGCGTTATCTTCCCGTTTCGCTTTTGACGGCACTGATCTGCGCACTGAACGCGCCGGTGTTGATTCGCAGCATACGTCAGCTTTTCATTCGGAGAAAAAAATAAAGGCCACAACGGCCGGATAATGAATTGGGTTGAGCCCCGGGGCGACCTGCTGGAAAGCAGGTGCTCCGGGGCTCAACTGTTATGCTTGCTCCGCAAGAGCTTCCTCTGCTGCATCCAGCAGGATCTCTCTCTCGCAGAAGGGACGCTTCTCGTTTCCGATCAGCTGGTAGGATTCGTGCCCTTTCCCGGCAAGCACCAGAAAATCGCCGCGTCTGCAAAGGCGGATTGCCTCGCGGATCGCTTGCTCGCGGTCGGGGACAGCGAAGTAAGGTGTTTGCGTACCGAGGAAGGATTCCGAGATCTGGAAGATGATCTGCATCGGATCCTCGCGTCCGGGGTTGTCCGCGGTCAGAATGCAGAGGTCGGATAGCTCGGCGGCGACCTCTCCGAGCTGACTGCGGCGAAGCTGTGTGCGTTCTCCCACCGAGCCAAAGAGGCAGATCAAGCGGCGGGGCTGATATGCGCGCAGATCGCTCAAAAGGCGGCGTAGGCTCTCTCCGTTGTGTGCATAGTCCAGAATGGCAGTCGCACCACAGGGAAGGGGAATGCATTCGGAGCGGCCCTTGACGGAGGCCTCCCGAAGCGATGCACAGGCGCGGTCAAGAGGAATGTCAAAGGAGGTCATCGCACTTGCAATGGCGAGCAGTGCGTTCTCCACCTGCATGGATCCCAAAAGCGGAAGCTCGCAGAGCGCAGAGGCGTTTTCCGTATGGACGGTGAAGGAAATACCAAGCCGTCCGTCCCGCTGCCAGAGCGAGAGCGCATCTGCAAAGAGATCGGCGTGCTTGTCCTGCGAGGAGCAAGCTATGCGATGGGGAACCGACGTGCCGCGTACCATCTCCTCAGCGTGCGGAGAATCCATACTGTATAGCAGATGCTTTGCGGAAAATTCGGTAAAGAGCCGACGCTTTGCGGCGATGTAATGCTCCAGATCGGGATGCTCCAGGGGGCTGATGTGATCGGGATACAGATTGGTAAAGAGGACGGAATCAAAGCAGATCCCATCTGCGCGGTATTGCAGAAGGGCTTGCGAGGAAACCTCAAGCACTGCGGCCTGCATTCCCTGCTCCTGCATTTCGCGCAGAGTCCGTTGCAGCGTCATGGCATCGGGTGTGGTGTTGGTAAGCTCTCGCTCCACGTTCCCGAAAAGGACGCCGTTGGTGCCGATGTATCCGCAGGCGATGCCGCTCTCGGTCAGGATGCGGCGCAGAAGCTGAGCGGTGGTTGTTTTGCCCTTCGTTCCCGTAATGCCGATCACGCGCATCTCCCGAGAGGGATTCTTGTAAACGGTGCAGGCAAGGTGGGCAAGGGCTTGGCGTGTGGAGGGAACGGTTAGAATGCGTGCGTCGCTCGGAAGCTCCAGGGCACGCTCTGCCACGAATATGCGGCAGCCTCTTTCATAGGCCTCGGAGGCGAAGTCATGACCGTCCGCTCTCGCACCGCGAACGCAGACGAAGATGGTATCCGAGGAGGCGTCGCTCGCGCGTTCGGTGATTCGTTTGATCTCCTGCATCGGGAGAAGACCCCTTAAGAGCTGATCAGATCTCATACGAAGTCCTCCTTTCCGCTGCGGAGAAGGGGATCGGAGAAGCCGATCGGCGTCTTTTGGCAAGCGAGAATGGTGCGCAGAGCCAGAACCTCGAGGGCATCCAAATAGTCTTCCTGCTTTTGCAGATGCGGCTTTAACAGGGATAACTCGGTGCATCCCAAAACCAATCTTTCGCACCCGCGTGCGAGCAGAGCGGATGCTACTGCTTCCAGGCGTGCGGGATCGGGTGTGCGGTTTTGCTTGACCTCATCGTAGATGATGGTGGAAAGGATCTCCTGCTCCGCTTGCGTGGGGAGCAGGCATTCCATCCCGAAGGAGGCGCTGATGCGCGCGTAGGCCCCGGAGCGTGCTGTTCCCTCGGTGGCAAGCAAGCCAAAGCGGCGGATACCTGCTGCGTGCAGGGCTTTGACGGTTTCCTCAATGATGTTAACGATGGGAATGGAGCAGGCTCTTTGCAGACCCTCGTAGAAATAGTGGGCGGTATTGCAGGGAATGACCAGAAGGTCGGCTCCTGCCGCCGTTAAGCGATGGGCTTCCTCGATCATGATGGGGAGCGGATCGCATTTTGAGTGTCCAAGAATAAAGGCGGTGCGATCGGGCGTGGTGGCGCGGCTGCTGATGATCATATCGATGTGATCGGCGTCAGATTGCGCATGGGTGTGCGAGGTGAGCAGCTGACAGAAGTAGAAGGTGGACATCGGTCCAAGTCCGCCGAGAACGCCGAGCAGGATCGGTTTCTTGCTCATGTGCGGCCTCCTTTCCCCATCGTCATCTCTCCGTCCGAGCGAAGGCGCGGCGACGGCGCAGGATCGGCCAAAACAAAGTGACGCTCCAGCGCATCACGGTGTCGACGCAGGAAGGCGGCGTACTGTGCGGAGGCAGGGATCAGGCACAAAAGGGTGTCGGCGTTTTCGGTGCGCTCTGCGAAATCCTGCAGGCTTTGCAGGAGCAAGCGCCCCTTTGCTACCTCGGGAATGACGTGGAATCGCATACAAACGCTCAGGCGAAGAGGAAGACTGACTCTTCTGCAAAAGACGTGAGAGATTACGCCGTGGCTTCGATGTAATTTTCTTGCTGTTTCTACCGATTCAGCCGAGATCCCGACGAAAACGGGCTGCAGGGTGCCTGCAAGGCTTTCTGCTTTGAGAAGGTCCATAACGCGCTCTCCTTTCTGTCTTTTTTACGGTTCAACGCTTGGCATTTTTCAAATATCCGCGCCGTTTTCCTTGAGCCTTTTGTATCGCTCGTAAGAAATGATCACGTTTTGCGGCTCGCTGTTCTTGTTGACGATGACGACGTGATCCTTTTGCACGATCGTGTCAAAGATCTTGGATGCTTGTCCGCGCAGAAATTCGGTCGCCGTATGGCTTTCCGGCACGGTGCTTTTCTTTTGCATTGACACCTTGCAACCACCTCCATCAAAGATTCTTACCCTCTTATTATATCATAAGTAATTACTTTTGTCAATATAAAAATAAAAATAAAAGTAATTACTTTCAAAGAAAAAAGAGGTTTGAGCGATTTGTTGAAAAGGGGGAATACAGATTCTTTTTGCCCTTGGCGGACGGGATTCGTTTTTGCGAATCTGCGCGTTTGACGGGAGAAAGTTTTTCTGCAAACGTGCAAAAGGGCTTGACTTTTCCTTTGCAAAATGGTATCATTTCTGTATGTGAAGCACACGAAACGAAAGTCGAAGGAAACCGTCCATGAAAAAAGAAAAGCTCTATCGCGTTTTCTCCCATATTCCCGAGCTTCTGACCGAGCGTCTGACGCTCCGAAAGCTCCTGGTGGCCGATGCCGCCGATATGTATGCGTATGCCAGCCAGCCCGAAACGACACGCTACTTGACCTGGTATCCGCATCCGGATCGGGATTACACGCGGCAGTATCTGGAATATCTCGGCAGCCGCTATGCGGCGGGCATGTTTTACGATTGGGCAGTGATCTACGAGCCGGATTGCCGTATGGTAGGCACCTGCGGATTTACCTCCTTCAACTGTCCCTCGGACAGCGCGGAGGTCGGGTACGTCATCAACCCCGAATATTGGGGCAAGGGAATTGCCAAGGAGGCACTCCTGCGCGTGTTGGAATTTGGCTTTTCGGAGCTGAAGCTTCACCGCATCGAGGCGCGCTTTATGGAGGGGAATGACCGCTCGCGCCATCTGATGGAGAGCGTGGGTATGACCTTTGAGGGAATCCACCGGGATTCGCTTTTTGTCAAGGGCGAGTACGTCAGCGTTGGCGTCTGCGCCATTTTGCGCAGCGAATGGGAGGCAGCAAGAGCTGCGGAAGGAAAATAAAAAAAGAGGATCACTCCTGTACCGCGATGGGTTGGAGTGATCCTTTCTATATCAGAGGGGCAGGGGGCGGCCGTCAAGGACGGCGGCGGTCAGATGCTCCCCTTGATAGGTGAGCTTGAGCGAGAAGAAGGGCGTGTCGGGACGGTCGATAAGAGAAAGAAAGATGCGATCCCCCTCCCACATGGGCAGGCGTAAAAGCGCCTGCTTGTCGATCCAGGCAAGATCGCCCTCGTCGCATTCCTTTGGCGCTCCCATCCAGTCGGTGCAGGTGAAGAGGTGCATATATTCGCAAGGATAAACGTCAGATACGAAGGTCACAATTCCGCGGTACCGAAAGGCGGTCACGGCAAGTCCGGTTTCCTCCAGGATCTCGCGGCGCATACAATCCTCGGGGCTTTCGCCGTTCTCGAACTTTCCGCCCACGCCGATCCATTTGTCGCGGTTTTCGTCGTTCTCCTTTTCGGCTTCTTTCTGCTCTCATTATAGCAGGCCTGTTCGCAAAAAGCAAGGCTTTTTGAAAAAAGAAGCAAGGGGG
>JAFOGE010000054.1 GCA_017386965.1 Clostridia bacterium | reverse complement strand
GAATCTTATACGTAATATACAGGCCGATCGCCATCAAGCCCCAAACGAGGCCCTGCCCTGCCGCTCCCGGCAGAGTGCCCAGCCATTGAAGAATGACTTCCATGATAACGTTCCTTTCATAAGACCAACGCCGCCGAGGCGGATGCCCCGGCAGCGGTAGAATTCATTTTGCTTTGTATCAGTCCTCAGCAGGCATCTCGATTGCAACGTAGCCCGCAGCCTCAAGTGCAGCGGTGTCGATGCCCAGCTCGGCACATCTGATGGGATTGTACTTCTTGGTGAAGTTTGCCGCATACTCAACGGGCATCTCGGAGATCTTTGCCTCGCCCTTGAGGATCTTGGCAGCCATCTTACCGGTGGCAACACCGAGATCGTAATAGCTGATGGTAAGGGTTGCCACACCGCAGCCGGAGCAAATGCCCTCCTCCCCTGCAATCAGAGGCGTGTCACCAATGACACCGCCAATGGCCTGCGCACACCCTGCGGCCGTGTTGTCGGTGGGAACGTAGATCACGTCTGCAGCCTCGGCGGCGGCAGAGGCAACGACCGTGGCGTCATTGGAATCCGTGAAGGCTCTGTCAAGCACGGTAATGCCCTTGCTCTTCAGATACTCGCCAACAACCTTGACCTGGTAGCGGGAGTTTGCCTCTCCGCTTGCATAAAGCAGAGCAACGGTCTTGGCCTCTGGGAAAAGATCCAGGATCATCTGTGCCTGCTCGGTCAGAGGAGCCAAGTCGCTGGTGCCCGAAACGTTTCCACCCACCGTGCCGTTAAAGTTATCCAGACCGAGGGCCGTGCCATACTCGGTGATCGAGGTGCCAAGGATCGGAATCTTGGCCGTGCCGTTCACGGCGGCGGTCAGCGCAGAGGTTGCGTTGGCCAGGATCAGGTCCACGTTCTTGTTGACGAGATTGGTGATAATGGTGGTACACACCGACGCATCGTTTGCGGCGTTCTCATTATAGAAGGTTACGTTCTCCTCGCCAAGCTCCTGCTTCAGCGCATCCATAAAGCCTTGCGTGGCTGCGTCAAGCGCAGGATGGGGGAGCAGCTGGCAGATACCGACAACGTACTTTCCGTCGTCAGGCTTCTGGCAGGCAGAAAAGGTCAGCACTGCCGAAAGAACAAGCAGAATTGTCATCGACAGGGTCAAAATTCTCTTTTTCATAAGGATTCTCCTTTTTGTTTTCCAACCGCGGTGCAAAAGCATAAAAATGCATTCGCGATTTTCTGTAAGTATATCACTACATCCTATATTTGTCAAGAGTGTTTTTCGATTTTCTTGCATTTTCTCTGTATTTTTATTCTGTGTTGCGACGGCGTGCGATCGGCATTTTTACAAAGTTCAACATCCCTGCTCTTGACAAGCGCGCGCTTTTCTGCTATAATGGATGCATACGGAGATCCCTCTGTAAAAAATTCATCTTCAAAGGAGAAAATCAACATGAAAAAGACACTCAGACTGATCGCTCTCGCGCTCGTGCTTGTAATGTCCGTTGCGATGCTCGCATCCTGCGGCGCTCCCAATAAGGATCCCGATGATGCTATCGCCGCTCTTGAGGACAACGGCTACAAGGCTGCTAAGGACAACGTGATCGTTCCCATCGCTTTGAGGGCCCTTGGCGTGGATGGCGTTAAGACTGTTATCTCCGGCTCTGCCGTGATCGACGAAAAGTTCCAGACCGTTACCGTAATCTACTTCGAGTCCAAGGACGATGCAAACGACGCTTGGGAGAAGGTTCAGAAGTACGCAGACGACGAGAAGGACGAGAAGGCAGAGGATTGGGTCTGCAAGAAGTCCGGCGCTATGATCTACTACGGCACCTCCGCCGCAATCAAGGCCGCACAGTAATCCCGTCAGGGAATCAAAAAAAAGAGCCGTGTCACTGACACGGCTCTTTTTTTGTTCAACGGGGATCGTCCGTCGGCCTTCCGCTCCCCCGTCGATGAAGGTGACGGTGCCGCTCGGTCGATCCGTAATGGTTATGCTCGTGCGTATGCTCGATCACGTGTGAGTGCGTCGAGCCGCCGTGGGTATGCGTCACCCGATGGCAATGTGCGTGCGTGTGTCGGTTGGTCAAGGTATCCGCCACCACGAGTCCGGTTCCCAAAAGCATGACCGCAAGGCCTACGAAATAGGCCGGCGTCGGAGCTTCCCGCAGCAGGAGGAAGGACAGCAGCGCCCCCACGAACGGGGCAACCGCATAATACGCGCTCGTCTTGGCGGCACCGATCACGCCCTGCGCCCGAATGTAAAAGAAGATGCTCAATCCGTACGCCACAAAGCCCAAGAGAAGCGCCAAAAGGACGTATCGCAGGCTCGCGAAATGCTCGCCTATGCAAAGGGCCACCGTCAGCGCGCCAAGCCCGGAAAAGATGCCCTTGAGGAAAACGATGTGATAGGTGTTCTTGCCCGAAAGATTCTTAGTGCAGTTATTCTCAAGTCCCCAGCAGAGCGTAGCCAGAAGCACCAGGATCGCGCCCCAGGAAAAGCGGAAGGAGGAAAGATCCTCCACCGAAAGGAGAAAGCCGGACACGGTGATGAGCGAGATTGCGATCCACATCAGACCCGAAACCGCCTCCCGGAATACGAGAAGGGCGATCAGCGACGTGCACACGATCTCAAAATTATTCAAAAGAGAGGCATTGGAGGCTGCACTGTCCAAAAGACCGAACATCAAAAGAATCGGGGCCAAGATATCAAAAAGGATCATTCCCACCACGTTTGGCATATCCCGCTTGGTGATCGGCTCACTGCCCTCCTTCGATGTTCCTCGGGTCAGTAAAAAGACTGCGCCGATGCCGATTCCCGCTCCCAAATACAGGTAGGCCGCCATCATTGTTGGCTCTACCGCTTGCAAAAGAAGCTTGGAAAGTGGAATGTTAATCGCGTATAGCCCTGCAGCAAGGATTGCAAAGCCAATCGCCAAAATCTTCTTATTCATACAGTGCTCCTATGTGTGTCTGAAGAGCAGACGTGCTTTCCCCACTCGGAGGAGGCATTCACGCCTCCTCCCAGCGGCTCATAGGAATCACGTCATAGTATTTCTCGTTTCCGCTTTCACCCTCGCCAAGCATGCGACAGACGACCGCCATGCGCAGGCGCTCCTTGACAGGAACGCGCACCGTCAGGCGCGTAAAGCCGCATTCGGAGAAGGCCTCTGCCGCAAAGCATGCGGGAGAGCCGACGCCGCACAGACGGCAGACCAGAGTCTTTCCGTTACGCGTCAGCTTTGCCGTTCTTCCGCTCTTATTCAGCGTAACGTCGGCCTGTGTCCAGACACTCCATACGACCTCTCCCTCGCCGTCCAGGACCAATTCATCCTGAATGATCGCCACGCTGCGGTTCTGCGTAAGCAGAAGACCGCGCTTTCCGCGCAGAATGCGGTCGTTCGTTTCGCTCATATCCACCACCGCAAAGGCGCGGTCGGGGCTTCCCTTCGCCATCAGAAGCTTGGCTTCGGCATCGGGATTCTGATCGGGCGCGGGGGAAGCAGGAGGATCCACGGTCAAGGTATTTTGTCCCTCTGCGCGACGGCGCAGAATGGCAGGCAGTGCCTCGACCCCTCCCGTTTCCGAGAAGAAGCGCTCGCCGGCGGCGTCCAGGATCACGCATCCTGCGTCCAGCTCTCCGCCCGTGACGCGATTGCTGCCGCCGTGCAGACCGACTGTCATCGCATCCCTACCCCAGCCGGAGCGCATGATCGCAAGACCTGCCTTGCGGTACACCGCATCCAAAGGAAGGTAGGGTGCTTCCTCCTCTCGCTCGGGGGAATAGAAAATGAGATCAAAGGGATGTACCTTCTTCTCTCCCGAGAGGATCTGCTGACGGCGCATCCATGCGGGAACGCCGTCCCCCGTGCGCAGACGGAACCAGGAAAGGATCGAGGTATCTGCAACGCCTGCAGGGGTGTTGTGGTAGTTCCAATAGCCATCGGCGCCCTCGGTCATGATCGGGAAATAAGCCGTTGCCGTGAATCCGGGGGCCGAGGAAAGTCCGTAATCGGTTCCGCAGGCCTTTTGCAGCATGGCGCAAAGCAGTGCCAGAGCGCGCGTCGCGCTCTCCCACGCGGCCACACCCTGCGGGTATCCGCCGTCGGGAGCATACGGGGCAAAGCAAGGCTCTGCATTCCGCAGAATTCGATCCAAAAGGCGCGTAGAGGTTTCGGGATAGACGTCTGCCAGGGCAAGCGCTGCAGCGAGCAGACCTGCATTGGCAACCGCGCCGGCCGCGCCGCCCGATACCCACATCTGTCCCTTGCCGTCATAGATATCCGCGCCAACGCGCATCGCGTTGCGCAGAATCCCGCGCTCCACGATCGCCTTTCGCGCCTCCGTCCATGCGTGATGGCACCAGTCATAGGTCAGCGACATCGCAAGGACCAATTCTCCGAAGCCCTGCACCGAGCCAACCGTCCAGCGATCCAGCCGAGCGATCGCCTCCGCATCCAGGGCGGCACGCTCGCAGTATTTCTTATCCCCCGTCAAGCGGAAGAGCAGCGAGAACGCCGGCAGCACATCTGCGGCAAGGCGAAGGGCACGCTCGGGGCTTTTTGCATACGCCGATGCAAAATCGGTTGCGTAAGCCTCGCTGCCGACACCGTATTGGGCTTTGATCGCATCCAGATACGAAGCAAGCACCGCGTCGTTCTTTGTCTGCTTGCGAAGCTGCATCAGCTCGTCATGAGAGAGCAGCAGACGTCCGCGCAACGGGTTCGGGAAACGACGGTGCAGATCCTCCTTGACCGCCTCACCTCGCGGACGCAGGAAGGTCATATCCGATACCAGCTGCCAAATTGCAGCCTCATCCTTGACCCCGTCAAATGCATTTTTTCGATTGGAGAGAAGAATCAGGCCCGTGGGGTGCTGATAGATCTGTCTCCAATGGAAGAAATTACGAACAAAGTCAGCCGGGAAAAAGAGCGTTCCGTTGATGTTGCCGGGAATGAATCCGATCGGCTCGGAAACGCCATTGACCGTCATGCGATTGGAACCGGCGGTAAAGACGTATTTCTTGCGGCGGTAGGTAAAGGAAAGCGTTCCGGACAGATTGTCTGCCACGGCAGAATGTGCGATTCCTGCCGCAACGGGCGCCATGGGAAGCCAGAGAATCCCGTTCTGCTCAAAGGGCTTGGCGTCGCTGCCGTCGATGGAGTTGGGAATGCGCGAGCGATTCACAATGGAGAAGCGCCCACCCTTGGCAAAGGCGGCAGCGCCCTTCAGCTCCGGCATGGTCGAATAGAGCGCGGGGGCGTTCCCAATCCATACGTACAAATTGTCAAAATAAAGCACCGTAGAGGTGGAATTTGCCTGCGCACCCATGGCACAGTCAAAGAAAACGCAGCCGATGCTCTCCCAGCCCTTGGCTTGCCGAACGGCATGCAGGAAGGGGAGCTCAATGCGATAGTCGTTCCAGCCGTCCTTGGTGATGGGAAGCGTGCAAGCGTAGCCGTCCTGTCCGTTCCCCTCGGCACCGGTGTCAAAAAACACGGAAAAGCTTCCCCCCGCTCCCTGCACCGCAAAGACCGAGAAGGTCAGATAGCGGAAGGAGGAAAGATCCGCTCCCCCCAGCGGAATGCGAACGCGCGAGCGCTCCGAATACCGCCATACCGCGCTCAGATGCGCACTTTTTTTATGCTTGAAATCGGGCTGCATTCCGGTTTCGCCGATCACATCGTAGCGATTCCAGTCCACAAGGCAGCGAGCCTCGCCGATCTCCAATGCTTCTGCACAATTCTTCAAGTTCTTTCTCATGTCTGCTATCCTTCTGTCCGTAGTTTCATTTTTCTGCAAAGATGCCGTATAGGTAGGCGCGCAGCATGGAGGCCTCCTTGCGGTAGCCCTGCGTGCCAAGATGGATCACGTCGGTGATCCGAATCTCCTCCCCGCGCCCCGTCGTTACGGTGTCCAGGACCCAATCCGAGAAGCCGTTGATGCAGAGGAAGTTGGGAACCAGATAGGTTTCGGAATCCTCCTGCTCCGCAAAGGCCCGACGCAGAAGATCAAAGTAGGCGTACTGCCGCTGACGCAGATCCAGGATGTTGAGATCGGCATTCTGCGAGAGGTAATAGTTCTTCGCGGGAGAGCGGTATTCGGTCATGACCAGAATGCGGATCTCCCTGCTGGCCGATGCTCCGTAGGCCTTGATCGAATCGACCATTGCAAGAAGATGCTCTACGGATGCGGCCGAATAGCTGTCGTTGGCTCCGAGATTGAGGATCACGAAGTCGGGCGTCTGATCAGGAAAATATTTGTTCATGTAATAGGAGAAGTCAAACGCGCCCTTATCCGGATTGTAAAAGGGATTCTCCAGCGTAAAGTCCGTGCCGACCGTCACGGCGGCATCCGTAGCGTAATTCTCGGCCGTCCAGCCGCTGCGTCCCTCGTGAGGGATCGTTACGTCACCATCCTTGACGATCCGTGTGCCAAGCCATGTCACGTTCGGAAGCTGCTCCCGCAGGGTCTTGACGATCTCGCCGTCCGCGATGCGGCTGTCGCCCAGGACCATGCCCGCAAGCGTCAGGGAGGGATTCTTCTCGGTCACCGTCACCGTAGCTGTATCCAAGCAAACGGTTCGGACCTCGCCCTCCTCGATTGCCTCCACCGTAACGGTCAGCTTAAAGGTGCCTGCCCGGGAGGGGGTCACGGCAAAGCCCTCCTCTGCATCGTAAATGCGCTCCCCGCTTCCCGTAAAGGAATAGCGAACGGTAAGATCCTCCTGGCAGGAGGAAAGGATCTGATCCGTGATGAACCAAGCCTGCTCTCCAACCGTCAGATAGATTGCATCGGGAAGATGCAGCGTAGGTACGACACCCTCGTAATAATAGCGCAGCTCAAAATATTTGCTTCTGGCATAGCAGACCTGTCCGTTGTACAGAAACCGACTATACCCATTGAGCGGGTCATCGCGCTGGATTCCGGTTCGCAAAAGCTCGGCGCCCTCGCTCACCACGGTCACCACGTTGCCGTTGCCCGGAGCATCGCGAAGATTGAGATCTCCCTCTCCCTTGATGACCATTTCATACACCGGCGTAAAGCCATCCGCATCCGGCTCTCCGAGATCTCCTTCCGCGTTGTCGATCGCGCCCGCATCCAGGATCGTACCGTTCGTCAGGGTCACGAGCAGGCGGCCGTCCGAGGAAATATTCACGTCGGCTACGCCAACGCCGTCTTTTCCGTTCTCGCCGTTCTTGCCATCCTCGCCGTCCTGTCCGTTCTGCCCGTCCTTTCCATCCTCCCCGTCACCGCCGCGCACGGCCAAGGAAAGAAGCCACTCGTGCAGCGTCCCCTCAAAGCCATCCTCCAGTGCCAGCTCGTAGGCACTCTTTCCGTTTTGCCCGTTCGCGCCGTCCGCACCGTCGGCACCGTCCGCGCCATCGGCACCGTCCTTTCCGTCAAGGCCCTTTGGTCCCTCGATCGTACAGGACGCCATCGCAAGAATCAAAAAGCAGGGCAATATCGTTCCGAGAAGAAGCCGAAGGGCTCTTCGAATCCAATTCTTTTTCATATTCTCTCCTTTTGCGAGCCTGCCGTGCAAAGGATGGCGACCACCTCGGACGCCTCCGGGTAAAATCGGCAGGAAAAATGCTATTTTCATTATATCATACCCCCCTTTTTTTGTAAATGTCTTTTTTCAAAAAAAGATATTTTTATCCCGCAGAGGCTTTGATAGGAGGCGATGGCAAAAAAGAGCCGGGGTGAGTCGAAATGCCTTGTCGCATTTGACTCACCCCGGTGTCTTTCGCGATCAGAGGATCTCCAACAATCGCGTCAGGGTCTTACAAAAGATCTCGGTATCTCCCAACTCAAGCGCTTCGTCCGGTGAGTGGATATCGTGCATGGTCGGACCAACCGAAATGATGTCCATATCCGGAAGCTTGGAGCGAATGATTCCACACTCCAGTCCGGCGTGGATCACGTTCACCGCGGCATCCTTGCCCGTGACCTCCCGATAAGCCTGCAAATAGGCCTCGCGCAGAGGGGATACACTTGCAAACTCCCATCCGGGATAGCGACTGTAATGTCTTGCGCTGCATCCAAGCTCTGCCGCCAAGGTGTCCAGATCCTCCACGCAAGCATCCAGCTCGCATTCCTTGGAGGAACGGGAAGAAAAGACAAAGGTAATCGTGGCATCCTCGGTCGTGATCACGCCAAGATTGCGCGAGGTCTGAACCAATCCCTTGATATCCTCACTCATAGCAATCACGCCGTTTTTCGCGGACCGCATGAGGGAAATCGCGTGCCGCGTGTCCTCGGCAGAGAGCATGACTGCCTCGGGAGCATCGGTTTCCACCGTCAGCGTAAACTCTCGGTCGCAGGGGGAAAGCTCCTGCGCGATGCGCATCGCCTCCTCCTCCAAAATATCGGATGCCGCCTCCGGATCGGACAGCGCCAGAAGCGCCTCGCATTCTCTGGGGATGGCATTGTCCTTGGAGCCTCCTGTCAGACGGATCAGACGGATCTCCGGCATCGCGTCAAGAAGCGCGCCCAGAAGACGTCCCATCAGTTTATTGGCATTTGCGCGCCCGCTATTGATATTCTCCCCGGAATGTCCGCCCATCAGCCCCTTGACCGAAACGCGGAGTGCCGTGCCGGAAAAGAGCTCCGTCGTGGCAGACAGCACCAGATCCGAGCGGATTCCGCCCGCGCATCCTGCCGTTACCCAGCCCAAGGCCTCACTGTCCAGATTGACCATGCGGCGTGCCGTAACGTGACGGTAATCAAAGCCCTCCGCACCGTTGAGGCCAACCTCCTCGGCCGTGGTAAACAGGCACTCGATCGCAGGATGCGGTCCCAAAGCCCCATCCAGCATCGCCATCATCATGGCAACCGCAATGCCGTTGTCTGCGCCCAGCGTCGTTCCCTTTGCGCGCAGACGGTCACCGTCCACGTAAAGCTTCAAAGGATCCTTCAAAAAATCATGCTCGGTGTCCGCATTCTTCTCACAGACCATGTCGGTATGTCCTTGAAAAAGGATCGCCGGGATCGATTCCAGCCCGGGGTCGGCAGGTGCCTTGATCAGAACGTTGTGCAATGCGTCACGCACGCACTCCAATCCGCGCGTTTCTGCAAAGGACACCAGATAATCTGCGATCCGCTCCTCGTGATAGGAGGGACGCGGAATTTGGCTGATCTCCTCAAAAAAACGAAAGACCGCCTCGGGATTTCTCCCCTGAATAACGTACTCCATGCTTCTATCTCCTTTCGATCGAAAGATCAGCACCGCCGGCTCCGCCTGCAGTGCTGATCCTGCTTTATAGTCTTACCTTCCGTTCCTTAGAAAGATTGATCGCACCCTCCTGGAGCATATCCAGATGATCCAGGGATTTTCCGGTTCCGATGGCAACGCAGGAAACGGCCTCCTCTGCCACACGCGTGGGAATCCCGGTAACACGTGCGACAAGCTGATCAAAGCCATAAAGCAGGCTTCCACCGCCTGTCATTACGATCCCGTTGCGCAGAATGTCCCCGAGAAGCTCCGGCGGCGTGCGCTCGATCACCGAGCAGATGCCGTCCAGAATCGCCGTCACGGGCTCTGCCAGGGCCTCGATCATCTCCTTGGAGTTGATGGATACCACCTTGGGAAGTCCTTGGGTGATGCATCTTCCCTTGACCTCGACCGACTGCGGATTGCTGTGATCGTAAACCGCGCCGATCCGTTTCTTGATTCCCTCGGCGGTTCGCGCACCGATGAGAACGTTGTATTTTCTGCGCACGTAGCGCATGATTGCCTCGTCAAACTTGTCGCCCGCAATCTTGATGGACTCGGAAACGACCACGCCCCCTAAGGAAAGCACCGCGATATCGGTAGTTCCGCCTCCGATATCCACGACCATATTGCCGTTGGCGGAATAGATGTCCAGCCCCGCTCCGATTGCGGCAGCCATCGGCTCCTCAATCAGATAGACCTTGCTGGCACCGGCCTCGCGCGCGGCATCCACCACGGCTCTCTCCTCGACCTCTGTGATCCCCGAGGGACTACAGATCATCACGCGCGGGGGAAAGAACATATTTTTGCACACCTGTCGGATAAAATACTCGATCATCTTCAGGGTGACCTCGTACTGACTGATGACACCGTCCCGCAGAGGACGCACGGCGACGATGTTTCCGGGCGTTCTTCCCAGCATCTGCTGCGCGCTTTTTCCCACCTGCAGAATGGTATCGGTGTTGGTATCAATGGCCACCACCGAGGGCTCCTCGAGAACGATTCCCTTGCCCTGTACGTAAACCAGAACGGTTGCGGTGCCAAGGTCGATGCCGATGTTGCGGCTCAGCTTAAAGCTATCAAACAATCCCGAGAGGGAAAACGTTTTCTTCTTTTTCTCTTCCAGTTCTTCGATTTGATCCATGATCTCCGCGTTCGGATGAACCGACACGACCTCCTTTCTCCGTTCTCTGTCATCATTATACATGATTTATTCTTTAAAATCAATCTTTTTTGCAAAAAAACGCAAAAAGAGCCTATTTTTTATT
>JAFOGE010000053.1 GCA_017386965.1 Clostridia bacterium | reverse complement strand
GGGCGGAGCTATCGCAAGGCTCCCTTGTGCAAAGGGAGCTGTCACGGCTTGCCGTGACTGAGGGATTGTTTCTCGCCGCATAGAAATCAAACGCTTTCACTCCCGCTTTTTCTTTTGCCCATGTAGGCCCAAAAGAAAAAGCTTGGCAAAAAGAAAACGGCCGAGTGGTTATTTCGCCGTCTGCGGACGGCGACCAAGGCTGCGCGCCTTGGATGGGCGCCGCCTGGCGGCGGGGCTATGGAGCGCTCACGCGCGGTGCATAGCCGTTTTGTTCCATGAAACACCCTCACGCACGGTGCGTAGCTGTGGGGTGCGTTGAAAACAAGAACCGCCCCCGAATGCATCGCATTCGGGGGCGGCCCTTTGAGGGAATGCCGTTTCCGTCGCGCGGAACGGCTTATTCGGTTACCGTGGTGCCTGTGCCGCCGGAAACCTCGGGAGCAAGCGTGCCCGTTCCGAGTGCGGCAAGCAACTGATAGAAATCATCCGAGCTGAAATACGTCTGGGGCAGCTGGCCGTCCCACTTCTGGATGTAATAGTAGAGCAGAAGACTCTCAATGTCATCCTTCGTCAGATTTTTGGGGTCGGAGGCAAAGATGTCGCGTACCTGTCCGATCACGGCGGCATCCTTCTGTCCCGCATACTCTGCGGCGTCAGCCTGGATCTTGACAACGTCAAGCTCTGCCTGCGCGGCGATCTTTGCAACTGCGGCGTCTGCCTTTGCCTGGATCTCTGCACGCTCTGCGGCAGCATTGGCTTCCATCGTCTTCTGCGTCTGCTCAATCTGCGCCTGCTTGCTCTTCTGCTCGGCAACCTGCTTTGCCTCTACCGCATCTGTGAAGGCATCGGAGAAGTCGAGGTTCTCCATCGAAGCGTCCACAACGATGATGTTATAGCTGGAGAGCTGCTGCGTCAGTACGGCGCGGATGTCCTGCGAGAGCTGTGCGCGGTTGCTGAGCAGCTCCTCGGCGGTGTACTTGGCCATCTCGCTCTTTACGGCCTCCTGCACGCGGGGCTGGATCACAACGTCATAGTAGGATACGCCGATCTCCTTGTAGATGGTCTGCGCGTTGAGCTTGGAGATCTGATAGTTGAGGGTGTAGGTGACCGAAACCTCCTGGATGTCCGAGGAGAAGCAGGCCAGGTCAATGGAGGCCTTCTGGTTTCGGTTGTCCATGTTTACAACCTCCTCCCAGGGAGCGCAAACGTGTACGCCTGCCTCGTAGGTGGTGTCCTTTACGCGACCGAAGACGGTTACAATTCCGGTGTGTCCCGTGGGAACGGTGCGCACGCAGCTGATGCCGATCAGAAGGATCGCAACGACGGCAACGCCCAGAGCGGGAAGCGTGCGGGTGAGGAAACGGTCCCCCTTCGTCTTTACGAAGCAAAGAACCAGTGCAACGAGCAGGAGCAATGCTCCGCCAATGAAAATACCAATCATGTTTTTTCTCCTTTCGTCCGGGGCTGCCGGAAATGATTGTAAATATATCATACCACGACTTTTAGAAAAAGTCAAATGATTGCATGGAGATTTTTGCGTGATTTACAAATTGTTAACAAAAGCAACAGAAGGATGCTTTTTCCTCCGCAGGAAAGATCCGGCGATGCGGAATCTATTGACTTTTTTCTTCAAATATGGTATGATATCGTTAGAATTTTGGAGAATATGGGGGAATCCTCTATGAAGATAAGAAGAAATGCGATCCGGCGAAGTCTGTCGGTATCGCTGCTCTGCCTCTTGCTCCTGTCGGCGATCCTTTTGCCGACGGCCATAGCGGCGGACGGAGCGACAGACGCTCTGCATTACGGTCTTGCGGGCGGAAGCGGACAGCCTACTCTCTCGGGCGCGGAGCTTTTGAGCAAGCTCTACGGCATTACGCCCACGCAGGCCGAGGCGGAGTATCTGGATCGCTCCGGCGCGTTCACCTTTACCTATCGGGATACCGTTCCCGGCGAGGGCATTTCCCACACCTACAACGGCGAGGCGGGAACCTTGGATCTCTTTGTCAAGCCCTACCGCTACACGGCGGCCAACGGTAGCTTGGTTTCCTGGACGCCCGTGTCTGCCGAGATCCGCTCGGCCGAGGCCGGGAAGGCGGAGCAGACGGTTTCTCTTACGGCCGAGGGAGAGGGATTCCGGGGACGCTTTACCAATCTGTTCCATTCGGAGGATTTTGAGATCCTCGTGCATTATGAGTGGACGGTTGAGATCCCCGAGGAGGCCGTTGCGGCGCTCCCCAACGCGGCCTTTGAGGCAGGGAGCGCGGCTCTGGAAACGATCTTGGATTATGAAGCGGCTCTGTCGCTCTACGAATCCCGACTGGAAAAGCACGAGCGCTATCTTGCTCACCTGGAGCAGACCAAGGCCTACGAGGCCTACCTTTCGGCCAAGGAAACCTATGACGGGGACAAGGCACTCTACGATGCCTACCTTTTGGAATACAACGCCTACGCACAGGCGCTTGCCTGCTACGAGGAATGGGCGGGCTACGAGGCCGCGCTGGAGGACTATGCCGAGTATCTTGCAAAATACGAAGCACCCGGCAGTGACGGCAAAACGCTCCTGGAAAAATGGCAGGCCTATGCCAAGGAGCTGGAGAAGGTCAAGGGGATGCTGGCACCCATGGAGCTGCTCTTCGTTTCGGACAGCCGGGGCTGGCAGGTCTATGCCTCCACGATGGGAGGCACGGTCACAAGCGTGCTTCTGACCTTCCGCGATCAGCTTGCCGCCTATGAGGATGAGATCAAGGCGGTGGCGAGTGCCGAGGTCCGGGAAAGGCTCAACGCCGATTTGAGCGATGCCGAGGCGGCCACCTATGCGCTCCGTCCCCTTCTGTCAGCCTATGCCGGCCTGCGCGACGCGGACTATGCCACAGGTCATGACCGCTACCGCGCGCTCTATTCCTTCTATTCTGCAAACTATGCAGCCTTGAAGGAGAATTTTCACAAGCTTCGCTCGGCCTTGCACGGCATCCGAAACAACAGTGTTTTCAATTTCGGACTGACGGTTAAGCCCGAATATCAGGAAAAGGTTCCGCATCTGAATCAGTACATCGCCCAGCTTTACGTCATTGATACCTGCCTTGACGATGCGGTATCGCAGAATGCATCCTGGACGGTCTTTAAGAATAAGACCGACACCTCGGTTGCAAATCTGTTGGAATCCGTTCACCGCTTGGAGGACACGCACGCGGCAAATCCCGCAAGCGCGGTGGCTCCCACGCTTCCCACGGTCGCACCGGAGTATGCGGAGAAGCAGGAGAAGCCGACCTTGCCCACCTGTGAGCGAGTGACGGAAAAGCCGACCGCTCCTGCGCCCGTAAAGGAGCCTCAAACGCCCGTGGCGGTGGAAAAGCCTCCTTATTACGATGCAAGCACGGAGCGTCCCGACTGGTGGGAGGCGGCGCATCCGGGAGAGCGGCCGAGTGAGCCCTCGGTCGATCCGCTGATGCGGACGCTTGCCGAGGAGATCCGCGCGGGAACGCTTCGGGAGCGTACCGTCGGCGCGCCGCGCGCCATGACGCTCAAAAGCACGGTGCTCTGTCCGATCTCGATCGAGAATCTGATGACGGTCAGCTTCTACAATCTCGACGGATCCCTTTTGTACCGCACCGAGGTCGAGTACGGCGCGGAGGTGATCTACAAGGGAGCAAAGCCCACTGTCGCGGATACGGCACAGTATTTCTATGATTTTCTCTGTTGGACCTACGCGGACGGATCCGATGCAGATCTGTTTTCCATCAAGGCCAACACCTCCTTCTACGCAACCTACGAAAAGACTCTTCGGGAATACGATGTGACCTGGATTGCAGACGGAAAGACCTATACCTCCAGGCACTTCTACGGCGATACGCCGGTCTGCCCCATCACGCCCTACCGCGAGCAGACCAAGGAATGCATCTATACCTTTGCGGGATGGGACCGCGACGTCACCTCTGTCACGGGGGACGCGACCTATACGGCGACCTTCTCAAAAACGCTTCTGGAATACACCGTGATCTGGGTGGTCGGTACGGAAACGGTCGAGCAGACCTATTTCTACGGCGATACGCCCGTGTTTGAGGGAGAGCCTGCTATCCCTGCGGATGCGTTCTATTACACCTTCCTTTCCTGGGATCATCCCGTCGAGAAGGTCAAGGGGGATGCGCGCTATGAGGCACGCTTCAAAAGAACGCCCTTGACGGCATCCGACTCGGATCTGGAGCCGGTCGAGATCGAATACGGCGACGGCAGCATGGCGCTCTCGCTTCCCGACGGAGGCAGAACGGCGCTTCGCTTTGACGAGGCGGTGCGGCTGGCTTTGGAGGAGGAACGGACGCTGACGTTGATCGCGGAGAGCTTTTCCGTAACCCTTTCCCGCGATGCCTTAGAGGCAATTTCCAATTCCGTTTGCAAAAAGGTACGCATTGAGGAGAGCGCGCTCGATCGGGGATCGCTCTATACTCTGCAATTCCTGACCAGCGCGGGACGCGTGCTGGAGGAAAGTGAGCTTTCGATTGCGGGAACGGTGCATTTCAGCCCCGTGGGAGATCTCTCCTGTGAGATACGTCGGGGCGAGGATGCATGGACCGCGATTCGCGGAGAGGGCGCCTTCTCGGGTACTCTCGTGCTTCGCATCCGAGAGGCCTATGCGATCTCGGTGGGCGAGGTGGAGAATTGCTACACGCATAAGCTTCCCACGCTTGCCGCCGTGGGGGAGGTCGTCGACCTCAGCCTTTTGACCTGCGACCCCGGATACGAGATCACGGGAGCGGTCGTGACGCGCAAGGACGGAAGCACCGTTCCCATGGAGGGGCTTTCCTTC
>JAFOGE010000052.1 GCA_017386965.1 Clostridia bacterium | reverse complement strand
CTCGAGCAGATCTTCCGCGAGCGGCAGAACGGGCCGTTCTCCTCCTTTGAGGATTTTATCGACCGTATGCCGGCGGGAGAGTTGAATAAGAGAATGGTGGAATCCCTTCTGCGCGCGGGTGCCTTCGACGGACTTGGACTGCACCGCAGTCAGATGCTTGCCGTATCCGAGCGCATGATCGACCGCGCGGCCGAAAAGGGAAGAAACAACCTGGACGGTCAGCTGGATATGTTTTCGATGGCAGGAGGCGCACATACGGAGCTTTCCTGCACCTATCCCGATATTCCCGAGCTTGGGATCCGCGAAAAGCTATTGATGGAAAAGGATGCAGCCGGGATGTACTTCTCGGGACAGCTTTTGGATGAATACGCAAAGCATATTGCGGATCTTTCCCCCGAGGAGATTCTGGACTACGTTGGGGAAGAGGCTGATCCGGTCGATAAGGCGAGAGCATCGGTTGTGGGGATCATCACATCGGTAACGCCTAAGAATACGCGGAACGGTGAGCGCATGGCCTTCTTTACGCTTGAGGACCGCATGGCCGAGATCGAATGCGTCGTCTTTGCAAGACAGTACAATGAGTGCTCGCATCTTCTACGGAATGAGAACGGCGTGTACGTTACGGGTACGATCTCTCTGCGAGAGGATGAGCCGCCTAAGCTCTTAGTCAATCGGATTGAGGAGCTGATCGAGGACGCGCGGTATCATGGGGAAGCGGCAAAAGGAAGCAAGCCCGCTGCCGAGGAAGGCGCACCGAGGGCGGAGGCATCCGCTCCGCAAGCAAAAGCAACGTCGATCGCTGCGGCACGGCGCTTGTTCCTGCGCGTTCCATCCTTTGAGGATACGCTCTACCGCAAGGCACAGAATCTTGCCTCCCTGTTTGAGGGCGATTTCCCCGTGTATTTTTATGACGCCTCTACAAAATCCTATGCAAGTGAGGCCGTGGGAATCGCACGGAGCGAATACGTCATGGAGCAGCTTCGGGAGCTTCTCGGAGAGGCCAACGTCATATTGAAATAAGGAGATATCTGCATGATCCGTTGGATTTTTCTCGACTTGGACGATACCATACTGGATTTTAAGGGCGGCGAGGCGAACGCGATCCGAAAGACCTTTTCGCACGTTGGCCTGGATCCGACCGATGCGCTTGTTGCTCGATACAGTGCCATCAATATGGCACAGTGGGAAGCCCTGGAGCGCGGTGAGCTGACACGCGAGCAGGTTCACGTGCGGCGATTTGAGATCCTTTTTCGGGAGCTTGGCTGCTCCGCTTCTCCCGAGGAAGCATCGGCTTACTATATGTCGGCACTTGCCGCAGAGCATTCCTATCTTCCGGGCGGACGAGAGCTTCTGGATGCGCTACACGGAAAATATTTGCTCTATCTTGCCTCCAACGGAACCCTCTCGGTACAAACGCCCCGCATTGCAGACTCCGGCGTCGGACGCTATTTTGAGGCGATGTTTATCTCCGAGGAGGTCGGGGCGGTCAAGCCGACCAAGGCCTTTTTCGACGCTTGCTTTGCATCCATTCCCGATTTTCAGAGAGAAGACGCCGTTATCCTTGGGGATAGCCTGACCTCGGATATTCTGGGTGGTATCCACGCGGGAATCCGCACCTGCTGGTTCAATCCGAAGGGGAAGACAGGGCGTGAGGATATCCGTCCCGATGCAGAGATCCGCGATCTGTCGCAGTTTCCGCTTTTGCTCGAGCAATGGAATCAGCAATAGTTCACTGCCTTTTCGAAAAAAATTCACTTTGTTCGCTTTGAAAACGGACAAAGTGAATTTTTTGCTTTTCGGGTCTGTACTTTCTTTCAGCGCTCCTTTTGAAATGCGGGAATCAATAGCCTCCCCTTTTGCCGCGCAGACGCCAAAACGCTTTGCGGAGCAGATCCGCAGGGAAGACCGAGAGAGAGAGCAGCATGGTCAGAAAAAGCTCGCGCGGGGTCAGAGGCATCGTGCGCAGGATGCTTCCGCCAAGGTAGAGAAAGCCTAATTGAATCAGGAGGATGGTCACCATGATCCCGATAAAGACGCGGTTCTGCCGAAGGCCCGCGAGCAGATGCAGGCGGTCGGTGCGCGCATTGAAGCAGTTGAGGACCGAAGCGAAGATGAAAAGACCGAAGAAGGCGGTCAGAAGGCAAAGATTTCCCTCTGTATGGCGAAACAGGGAGGTAATCAGCGGACTCTTTAGGAAGAAGAGAAAGAGGAGAACGGTAAAGCCGCCAAGGAAGGTGATTTGATGGATCATATAGGGATTCAGGATGGCCTCGTTTCGCTTTTTCGGCTTCTCTTGCATGCAGTCGGGCAAGGGGGCCTCTCCTGCAAAGGCCAGACCGCCCAGCGTATCCATAATGATGTTGATCCAGAGCATCTGAATGACGGTGACAGGGGAATCGATCCCGAGGAAGGGACAGATCATGGTGACCCCCACGGCGCAGAAATTCATCGTCAGCTGGAGCGTGATGAATTTTCGGATGCTTTTGAAGATGTTGCGTCCGTAGAGAACGGCGCGTGTGATCGAGGCCAGATTGTTGTCCAGAATGAGGATGTCGCCGGCATCCTTGGCAACCTGCGTGCCGCTTCCCATTGCAAATCCGATGTCGGCGTGGCGCAGTGCAGGTGCGTCGTTGACACCGTCCCCGGTCATTCCCGTGACCTTTCCGCTCTCCTGGGCCAGACGAACGAGGCGGCTTTTGTCGCTGGGAAGAGCGCGTGCCACTACGGCAAGACGTGGCAGAAGTGCAAGAAGCTCCTGATCCGTTGAGTGAGCAAGCTCCTCTCCTGTAAGAACGAGGTCACGCTCTCGGCTCAGAATGCCGCATTCCGATGCGATCGCGCGTGCGGTTTCTGCATGATCGCCCGTGATCATAACCACTCCGATCCCTGCATTTTGCAGCGTGCGCACGGAGTCGGATGCCTCCCGACGCAAGGGATCTCGCAGGACGACGGCACCGAGCAGGATCAGGGAGCCATGAATTCCGAATTGCAGAGCAGTCGCGTCAACCGCCTCTCTTGCGAGGGCCACGGTAAGAACGCGGCATCCCGATTGTGCGGGCGTGCGGAGCTTTTCCTCCCAGACCCTGCGGGAAAACGGACGCAAGCCCCCTGCTTCCGAGAGAGCGAATGTTGCGTGCGGAAGCAGCTTTTCGGGTGCACCGAGCAAAAGCGTGATGCGCTCCCGTCCTCCTATGGTGACGGCCGAATATTTTCGCGCACTGTCAAAGGGAAGGCGAGAGAGCAGGGGCGTATCCTCGGGAATCGGGAGGCGGATCACTTCTTGCAGGAGCGCACGCTCGGTAGCGCTTCCCCCGATGGCGGCCGAGGCTCCTGATTCGTCCCTTCCGATCACGGCATCATTGTTGTAGCGAAAGCAGAGCGCCATGTGCCGCGCGGGAAGCGAGCCTTTTTGAAGGCCGTCGGAGAGATCCTTGTAGCTTGCTTCCTCGGTCAGAAGGGAAGCAACGCGCATGTTTCCCTCGGTCAGCGTCCCCGTTTTGTCGGTAAAGAGCAAATTCATGCTTCCGGCAGCTTCAATGCCGGACGGCTTGCGCACCAACACCTGGTCGCGCACCATGCGTCGGCTATTGGAGGCAAGGACCACGGCAATCATCATGGGAAGCCCTTCGGGGACGGCGACCACGAGGACGGTCAGCCCGAGCGTGAGCGCGTGGATGCCATGCGCGAGCAGATAGGCGGGATCCAGAAGCTTGAGGCGGATCACCTCCCAACGCATTCCGCTATCCAATACGAACACGTTGAACAAGTAGGCCAATGCCACGAGCAGAGCGGCGGCGTAGCCGATGCGGCTGATCTGCCGTGCAAGCACGGAAAGACGGATCTTGAGGGGGCTATCCCTCTGCTCGGTTTGGATCTCCCGCGAGATCTGTCCGATCACGGTTGCATCCCCCACTGCCGCAACGAGCATTTCTCCGCTGCCCGAGGTAACCGTGCATCCGCGAAAGAGCGAGGAGGGCGCGTTTGGATCAAGAGAGGTATTTCGGGAGGGCTTTTTTCGGATTTCACGTCCCTCGCCCGTAAGTGCGGATTGATCGGTCAGGAGATCTCCGCAGATCAAATGCCCGTCTGCGGGGATCCATTCGCCTGCCGAAAGCAGGATCACGTCCCCAACGACCGCCTCGGCGACGGGAAGCTCGCGCACGCATCCGTCACGCCGTATGCGGCAGAGTGCTTGCCCTTCCTGCTCGGAGAGCTTTTCAAAGGCCTTTTGGGAGCTATGCTCGGAGAGCGTGGATATGAGGGCGGCAAGAAAAACGGCCACTCCGACACCAACGGTTTCCATCCAATCTCCTTCCCGCAGGAGAAGGAGAAGATTGATGGCAAGGGCACACAGAAGGATTCGAATGACGGGGTCGTTCAAATTGGATAGAAAGCGCCGAAGAAAGGATTTGCTTTTTTGACGGGAAAGACGATTGGTTCCGTGCAGAGCTGCTGCTTCTTGTGCTTTCTTCGTCGTCAGTCCTGCGTTTTGTGTTTCTTGCTTGTATGCGTATCCCTGCATTTTTTGCCCGCCTTTCCGTGTTAGCTTCCTTTCATTGTATGAGGGCAGGGGAGAAAATATGAGGGCAAGAAAATAGGAAGTACGAGTGCATACATTCGTACTTCCTATGGTTGTGTATTGTGGTGCGGGATCTCTTTTTTCCTTCGGCTGCGCAAAAGAAGATCATTTGCTGCTCTCTTGGATTTTGGTGACATATGCCTTGATGGCCTCGTAGGAGATGTCGCTGATGGCGTGCTCCATCTTGCAGGCATCCTCTGCGGCCGTTTCAGGGTCAACACCAATGCGCACAAGCAGCTCCGAAAGCAGTGTGTGACGGTCATAGATCTTTTGTGCGATCTCGTGTCCTGCCTCGGTCAAGCGGATGGAGCCGTCCTTTTCTACCGTAATAAAGCCGCCGTTCTTAAGCAGCCCCATCGCGCGGCTGACGGAGGGCTTGGAGTATCCCAGGTATTCGCCCACATCAATGGCGCGGACCGATCCCTTTTGCTTGGAAAGCACGAAAATACTCTCCAAATACATTTCGCCCGATTCCTGAATGTGCATGAGATCCCTCCTTTTCCCGTTTTTTGTCTTTCTGCTTCCATTATATCATAGAGG
>JAFOGE010000051.1 GCA_017386965.1 Clostridia bacterium | reverse complement strand
CTCTCGACGAGCGCATTTCGCAAGCGAAACCCAAAACGCAGTGCGATTCTTAGCGACCTGTTACCCGCACCAACAAAGGCAGGTGGGCGGGTCGAACTCTGCACAAGCGCCCTCCGCAGTCTGTGTGAATTTTCTTATGGATTTCGGCGCTCTGGCGTTTTGTTGCGCTCTTGACGAGCGTATTTCGCAAGCGAAACCCAAAACGCGGTGCGATTCTTCCCTTCCAATTACCCGCACCAACAAAGGCAGGTGGGCGTTTGCCCACCTGCCTTTGTTGGTGCGGGTAACAGGGGTCGAACCTGCACGCCAAAGACACAAGATCCTAAATCTTGCGCGTCTGCCAATTCCGCCATACCCGCATATGGGGTGCCGCCTTCCATTTCTTTTGGAATCACGGTCACCCATTTTTTGCTTTCCCCTCTCCGGGGACCTCTATGCCTTCCCTGCAGAAATGCAGGACGAAAGCCTCTGGCATATCACGTCCGCCGCGCGTTGCTCTCCAAAAAGGCGTTGCATCATGCTCACCTGCCTTCTCGGCAGCTCCCGTCGGCGAAGCTCTTGGTTTACGGTCGCGGTCACCCTTCTCCAATTTCCGGTACCGCTTGCCACTCCGCTTCGTATCAAAAACTCATAATTTCTGGTTTCGCATCCCGGAACGGCATTGATAAAGATCATCGGCAGCCGCTTGGCGATTGCCTCGCTCGTTGTCAAGCCTCCGGGCTTTGTGATGTAAAGCTCCGCCGCCGACATATAAAGCGACATCTGATCCGTAAATCCAATCACCTTGAATCGCTCGGATGCATAGGGCAAAAGAGCCTCGTACGTCCTTTGATTGCTTCCGCAGATCACCGTAAGATACGCTGCCTCAGGCATCCGCTCACATAGCTGCAGAGCGTTTTTCTCCATGTGCCCACATCCCATGCTTCCGCAACTGAGCATCACCATGCTTCTCCCTGTGGGAAGTCCTAACGCACGCTTTGCCTCGTCCTGTTCGATCGGCTCGTAGAAGGCACGGCGAACGGGGATGCCGGACGCCACGATACGCTCACGCGGCACACCGTTTCGCACAAATTCCCCCCGAAGGGACTCGTGCGGGATGCAAAACAGATCCATATCCAGCTCGGAAACCCCCGGGCTGCAGGTATAATCGGTGGCTACGAAAATGCAGGGCAAGCCTCTTTCCTCGCGCCGCCGCAGCTCGGTCATCATCATTCCCGCAAAGACGTGGACGCAAATTACCGCATCCCATCCCTCCTCCAGCTTCTTCTGCAAGGCGGGAACGCCCTTGGCGCATTGATCGTAAATGAATTTTACCGAGTGATTCTCCTCAAAGCGGTATCCCGCTCCAAAAAGTCTTGGAAAATGGCGGTAAACGTAAGAATGTCCCCAGCTGACAAAGTCGGATACCTTCTCGGAAATAAAAGCGAGGGAATCCACGATCTCCCAGCTCTCTCCGCGCTCGGAAAGTGCCTCTCCGATCGCAGCCGCCGCAGAATTGTGTCCCGCCCCCGTGTTAGCTGACAGAAGAAGTACACGCATTGCGCTTTCTCTCCTCTCTTCTCTCCAATCGCTCCGCCAGTGCAACCAAAGCGGGGCGGTTATACCGCTGGATCAAAATAAAGGGCAGATTGCAAAGAACAGACAGAACGGCAAGGAAAATTCCGATCCCGTTCCTCCAAAAGAAGTAGATCACAATGGAGCAAATACAAAGCAGAGCGTGGATGCATTCTGCCACGCAGGTTTCTCGAATGAGAATATAAATCCGCTCGGAGGTCGGGCACGTTCCAACCCTTTTCGGGATCATATCCTTCATAACGCGGCTCATATCCGGCAGATGATCCTTCCATGCTCGGATGCGAAGTCGATCGTAAATTTTTCCTTCCTTCTCCCACTTCCATGCCCGATACGGAAAAGCATCCCAGCAAAACCAACGTCTGGGGAGCGCTTCGCCCACAAAATGCGAGGCGATTCCAATGGCCAAGACGTAGATACAGCTCTTCAAAAAAGCCACGGCTACCTCCTTCAAAAATCAATTTGTTTCCGCACCGATCCTCTCGGATGCTCTCTGCTTCCTCCCAAGGATGTAAAAAGCAAAGGGATATGCGATCGCGCAAAGGAGGAGCGCCGCAAAGACGTCCAGGATCGAGTGCTGCTTCAGAAAAACGGTGGACAGGCAGATCAGAAGATTGGAGGTGTGAAAGAAGACCTTCCATCCCCAATGCTGCAAGCGAGGGGCCCGAAGCCCCGTAAGGTAAACCGCCACCGATCCCAAAACATGAATGGAGGGGCAAACGTTGGTATTGGTATCAAAGTTGTAAAGCTTTTGCACGATCCACGTAAGCACGTTCTCTCTGTCGAATGCAGCAGGGCGCAGGGCCTGCATATTCGGCCAGAGCAAATAGATCACTATCGTTGCGCTATAGGTCAGCATAATGAAATACATGCAGTCCCGAAAGCTCTGCCGATCAAAAAGCAGCCCATAGAGCAGCATTCCCACGAGATAGGCAAACCAAAAATAGTATGGGATGACGAACCATTCGCAAAAGGGGATCCACGAATCCAGAGGACAAGCCACCTCAAAAAACACCAGGGGCTCTCCCGTGATAGATTCCCATATCGACGGCCATTTACTCTCCACCAGTCCAAAAAGCAAACCGTAAAGCGGCCAATAGAGGAGCAAAAAGAGATGCTTGTAGCGAGGGGAATGCAGATTCGACAGGCGAATATCGCGATAATAACCGATCGCGCTCCTCAGATTCCGCAGGATATTTTTCACCGTTGCGTCACCAACCCTTTCGAATTCCGACGGTCTGAAAGCTTGCGACCATTATACCACAGAAGCACCGAATTTTCAAGTCTTTTTTCGTTTTTCAGTAAAAGATACAATTTGTTTGTAAAATTAAAAAACGTCCTGCGCTTCTCCTGTGCGCGCGCAGGCTCCGATCGCGATCCGCAAAAGCATCGCAATCGGTGGGCCGAGGATCATCCCGACCACTCCAAACAGCCGCCATCCCGCATATCCCGCAAACAGGGTCAGAACCGGATGCAAGCCCAGGCTTTTTCCAACCAGCCGAGGCTCCAGGATCTGACGCAGGATCAGCATGACTCCGTATAGGATCAAAAGACCGAAGCCCAGATAAAAGCGCTCCTGCAAAAGCACCACTGCGGCCCATGGTACCAGAACGGTTCCAACCCCCAGAACGGGGAGCAGATCCACAACTGCGGTCAAAAGGGATACGAGGAAGGCGTACTCCACTCCAAGGATGGAAAAGCCGAGACAGAGCCCGAGAAAGGTCAGAGCAAAAAGGATCAAATAGGCTCGCAGATAGCGTTTGAAAAAGCGAACGGATGCGCTTCTCCATTTTGGAAGCGCCGTTTGCCAGCGTTGCGGAAGCCTTTGGCAGATCCCTTTGAAGATCCGATCTCCGTCGATGCAGAAGTAAAAGCCCGATATGACCGTGATCACGCTGACGAGCAGGATCTCCGGCAGAGCGGAAAGAATTTTTGCAGCAAGTGTGGGCAATGCCGCACTCACGCTCTGCAAAAGGCCACCCAGAGCCTCCTGCAAAAGAGCGCCAAGGGCTTCGGCGTGCTTTCCCGAGTAGAGCCCCAATCCTTCTCCCCACGCCTTCATTCTTTCCAAAAGCAGCTCCAATCCCCCAAAAGCGCCTTCCTTTTTCTGCAACAGTCCCTCTAAAAATTGCATCAGCTCCGCAAAAAGTCTTTTTGCCGAGAACCCGATCAGAAGAATCACCCCCAGAAAGAGCAGAAGCAAAAAGAGAGGCGCCAGGATCCGCTCCGAGGTATGGATCCGCTCTCCGAGCCTTCGCGCAAAGGGAAGCACCGCGCGAGAGAGGAGCCATGCGATCAGAAAGGGCAGAATGCAGGGAAACAAATAGCGAAGCAGAAGAAGCAGCGCGCCGCCTCCCAAAGCAATACAGATCAACTGGGATGCCAGTCTTCCGATTCTTCCCTCCATCATCCGATCCTCTCCCTTCGCGGACATGTCCTTCCCTTCTATCATATCCGAGCAGACTGTAAATTATTTCTCATTTCCAAAGAAATTCTTGACACGCAGAGGTTTTTTTGATACAATGGTGGTTGTGAATACAAATAAAGAGAGGTTTTCAAAAATGACAAAGCTCCGTTCCGCATTTCCTCGATTGCTTTCTCTCCTCTTGGCCGTTCTTTGCATAGGCCTGCTCCCCATGGCACTCTCCTCCTGCACCGATTCCTTCGGCGAGATCGAGGGCTATACCGCAAGCGAGGACATCACCGAATACGTCCGCATGAACATCACTTATACGACCGCTCGCGGAGAAGAAAAGAGCGGCTCCATCGTCATTCGTCTTTACTCCTCCGTTGCTCCCATTACGGTAGCCAACTTCCAGGAGCTGGTATCCGAGAAGTTCTATGACGGTCTGATCTTCCACCGCATCCTGAACAGGGGCGTCAGCATCATTCAGGGCGGCGACCCCGAGGGAATGGGCTACGGCGGCTCCGGCAAAAATATCAAGGGCGAATTTGATGCAAACGGCTGGGTCAACCCCTTAAGCCATACGCGCGGCGTCATCTCCATGGCTCGCAACGGCTATTCCTACGATTCCGCATCCTCCCAGTTCTTTATTCTGGCCTCTGACTACCCTTACTGGGACGGCCAGTACGCCTCCTTTGGAGAGGTCGTTTACGGCATGAACGTTATTGACGCGCTCGTTGCCGTTCCCACCGGAGCGAACGACCGCCCGATTGATCCTCCCACCATCGTCAACGCAAGCTTTGTAACTCCTACCGAGGACTGATGCTGATTCTTGTCACCGACCGAAGGCCGTTTGGGGAACAGCTTGCCGCCGCGCTCTTTCAAAGCGGTATCTTCCTTTTCCGAACGCCGACCGAAACCGCACGCTTTCTCTGTGAGGAAAAGGACTGCGGCGGTGTTCTGATCGACGGCACGGAGTGTCTTGCATCGGCAGAGCTGCTCTGTCGGGATCTGCGGATGCGTTATCCGCAGATCCCGATCGCACTTTTGCTGCAGAATGGTCAGATCCCCTCCTGCGAGATCGACCGCATCCTGCGGGAGAAGCATTTTGACGAGATCCTGGAGGATGCTCTTGATTTTTGCCGTCGGGACATGGGATGGCGCGAGGAGGCGATGACCTCCTTTTCGCTCAGCATCGGTCCGGATCCCTCCGCAACTCTCTATATGGGATACCCCTTGCGGCTTTCCCCATGTGAGCACGCCCTGCTGCGCTGCCTGTTCTACCGCGCACCGCGCCTGACCTCGGCCGACGATCTTCTCACACTCTGCTATCCAACCGACCCGCCATCGGTCGCCGCCCTCTCCGCAACGGTTGCCTCCATCAACCGAAAGGCAGCCGTGCTTGATCCGCGCCCCTTGATCACAAACGTTTACGGGAAGGGATACTGCCTGCGTGCGGGAATCCTCGACTGATCTCCGAAAGGAAAAAATTCTCCTATGACAACGCTGATTCTGGTCCGTCACGGACAGAGCAATACCAATTTAGAACAACGCTTTACCGGGCAGGGACACGCCGTGCTGACCGAGCTTGGGCACAAGCAAGCGGAATGCACCGCCCACTATCTGGACCGTTATTCCATCGACGTGATCTATTCCAGCGATCTTACGCGCTCGATGCAGACCGCGGAGGCCACGGCAAGAAGACAGGGGCGATCGGTCATTCCGAACGCCAACCTTCGCGAGATCGACGCCGGCCTTTGGGAGGGACTGCCCTACGCGGAGCTGAAAAAGACCTATCCCGAAAGCTACGCGCTCTGGACGGACGATCTCGGACGCGCACATCCGGATGGAGGCGAGAGCGTGACCGATCTGGCCGAGCGAATGTGCCGCGAGGTCGATGCACTGGCAAAGCAGAACCCGGGGAAATGCATCGCCATTTTCAGTCACGCCACTCCCGTCCGCATGGCAGGCTGCCGTTGGATGGGCGTTCCCTTTGAGGAGGCCGCCTCCACACCGCGATGCAGCAACGCATCCGTTACGATTGCCGAATACGATGACGAGGGTCACTTCCTGCGTCTTGTGGAATACGCCTACGACCGTCACCTGGGAGAGCACACGACCTTTCTCCCCGCAGGACTTGCCTGAATGAATCATACGATCCCCATCCATACGTCTTCCTTTGAACAGAGGGTGAGCGCGAATGCATTTGCATCGGCTCCCCTTCTTTTTTTGATCCTCCATCGCTTCGCCGGCACCGCAAAAGACCTTACCCCTCTACGGATCCCAGGATCCGCAATGCGATCGCCGAGCAATCGTCGTGTCCCTCCCGCTCGGCGGCGTGCAAGCAGATCTGATAGACAATCTCCTCCGGCGTATATGCTCCGCACGTCGCAAGAAAGGCGGCGAGCCATTCGTCCTCGCTGTCCTCCGGAAGCACGCCGTCGCTGATCAGAACCACGGTATCTCCAATGCAAAGCGAAAAGGGCATCGCCCTGGCATTCAGCGCCGGTATGATCCCGATGGGTGCCGTTCCCGTCTGCACGCGCTGCACCTGCCCGTTCCGCACGACGAAGCTGGGGGCCGCACCGCCCTTGATAAAGGAGGCCTCTCCCGTCATCAAATCCAGCTCCAAAAGATCCACCGTGGTGGAGCATTCGCGAAGGCTATCCGCTCCGCGGGAACGGATCATGTTATTCAACATTCGCAAAGACGTCCAAGCGCGATTCCCTGCCCGAAGCATCTTCTCCAAGAAGACCGAGCAAAGCCCCGACGTAAAGGCCGCCTCCGTGCCGGCCCCCATGCCGTCACTAATCAGCGCGTAGAAATAGTCCCGCTTATTGGAGAACAGATT
>JAFOGE010000050.1 GCA_017386965.1 Clostridia bacterium | reverse complement strand
TCCGAGAGCGGCTCGCGAATGGCGTGGCGCACCTCGTCCGTGGTCACCGTCACTGTCTTTGCCAAGCCCGTTCGCAGATCCCGTCCGCAGACCTCCATGTTTCCGCGGTCCAATCCCTTCACGGCCGTTCCGAGCTTCCGCTTCAGATTCTCCGCCGTGATCTCGCCGATGAGAAGATTGCGGTGCTGCTTTAAGAAGGATACGATCGCCAGGTCCATCTCATCCCCCGCGATACGCAGAGAATTGGAATGCACGATGCCGCCAAGGCTGATGACGGCCGTTTCGGAAACGCCGCCGCCCAGGTCAATGAGCATCGCACCCCTGGCCTTGGAAACCTTGATCCCCGCGCCCACCGCCGCCGCGATCGGCTCGTCGATCAATCCCACGTTCTTCGCGCCGGCCTCAAAGGTGGCGTCCTCCACCGCACGGCGCTCCACCTCGGTTACGCCATAGGGAATGCAGACCAGAGCCGATGGACGGTTAAAGAGGGACACCATATCCATGCGCGCAAAGAAATCGCGCAGCATCAGGGAGGTGACCTCAAGGTCGGTGATCACGCCGTCCTTTAAGGGACGGAGGGCGCGCAGATTGCCCGGCGTTTTTCCGAGCATGCGCTTTGCGGTCACGCCGGAGGCGATGACCTCGTGCGTGGAGCGATCAATCGTAACCACGGAGGGCGCGCGCAAAACGATGCCCTTGTCCTTGAGATAGATCATGGTATTGGATGTTCCAAGGTCAATTCCGATCTGTTTTGCCACGGCGCTCGCCTCCTTTCTGACCCGGTTTTTGCAGTCGGACACAAAAATCCTAATTATTCATCTTATTATAGCATAAAAAAATGCGCTTGGCTACCCCTTAGAGCAAATTTTCTCCAAAAATTTCACGGTGGAGGATATTTAAGCGATGCACGGGCAGGCCGACGACGTTAAAATAGCATCCCCGTATGCCTCGGATCCAACCAGACGCCCTGCCCTGGATGGCATAAGCCCCCGCCTTATCGTAGGGCTCGTCCGAATCCAGATAGCGCGCAAGGGAGGCCTCGGGGATCTCGTCAAAGAGGACCTCGGTGATCTCGTGTGCGACACCGACACCATGCTCGGAGAGCAGGCAGATGCCGCTGATGACTTGATGCCGTTCCCCGGAAAGGGTACGAAGCATCCTCTCCGCATCGGCGCGATCGTGCGGTTTTCCGAGGATCTGACCGTCCAAGGCGACGACCGTATCCGAGGAAAGGATCACCACGTCCGAGAGATCGCGTCCCTGCTCTCGCAGGAGAGAGAGAACGGCCTCCCCTTTTCTTCGGGAGAGAACCTCGACGAGTTTTGCGGGATCGCGGATCTCGCTGCTCTCATCGGTTTGGGCGGTAACGATCTCAAAGGGGATTCCAAGATTTTGCAGGATTTCGCTCCTACGCGGCGATTTGGATGCTAACACGTAATGCTTTTTCATGCTTTTTTCCTTGTGTTTTGATTGATTTTTACGCGGCTACGCACCGCGCGTGAGCGCTCCATAGCCCCCACGCCAGTGGGCGCCCATCCAAGGCGCGTAGCCTTGGTCGCGCTCCGCAGAGCGCGAAACATCCTCCCGGCCGTTTTCTTTTTGCCAAGCTTTTTCTTTTGGGCCTACATGGGCAAAAGAAAAAGCGGGAGTGAAAGGTTTTGCTTTCTACGCGGCGGCGTACCGCGCGTGA
>JAFOGE010000005.1 GCA_017386965.1 Clostridia bacterium | reverse complement strand
TGCAGCCATGAGAACCGAGCTGACCAAGCTTCACAACCGTGTTGAAACCACCTTTATTTACGTTACGCACGACCAGGTCGAGGCTATGACCATGGCAACCAGAATCGTCGTTATGAAGGACGGTCTGATCCAGCAGGTCGATTCTCCTCAGGTTCTGTACGAAGAGCCCGTCAACCTGTTCGTTGCAGGCTTTATCGGCACTCCTCAGATGAACTTCCTCAACGGTACGCTGGAGAAGGAAGGCAACGATCTGTACTTCGTTTACGAGGGCAACAAGCTCAAGATGCCCGCAGATAAGGCAAACAACCCCGCACTGGCTGAGTACATCGGCAAGGAGGTTGTCGGCGGTCTGCGTCCCGAGTGTATCCACGACGATGAGCTCAACATCGCAAAGTGCGAGGGTGCAACCCTTGACACCTTTGTTGACGTCACCGAGCTTATGGGCGCTGAGATCTACCTCTACCTCAACGTTGGAGAGGAAGGCAGACTTACGGCTCGCGTATCCTCCAGATCCTCCACTCGCGCAGGCGACACCATCAAGGTTGGCTTCGATATGACCAGAATGCACATCTTTGATAAGGACACCGAGCGCTGCGTGATTCACTAATCCGCATTCACAAAAATGATTTGAGTGTCTTAGGCCGAGCGCCTAAGACACTCTTTTTCGACTTTCAGAGATCACACGGTTTTGGATAAGGTGTTGACTTTTTGCGCTTCTTGTGTTATAATGTAGAAAAATCGGCCAGAGGAAAGGAGTAGATCATGCAGACGGAAAAAGAAGAAGTATATCCTCGATTGAGCCAGATCAATTCTCCGGACGACCTGAAGGCCCTTCCCAAGGAGGAACTTGCTCCGCTTGCGGAGGAAATCCGCCGCTTTTTGGTTGCCAACGTGACGAAAACGGGAGGCCATCTTGCCTCCAATCTCGGTGCTGTCGAATTGACCCTGGCAATCCACCGTGTGTTTTCAACACCAAAGGATCATTTGATTTTTGACGTCGGACATCAAAGCTATGTCCATAAAATACTGACGGGACGCAAGGACCGCTTTTCCGAGCTGCGGCAGGGAGGCGGAATGAGCGGCTTTCCGAAGCGAACGGAGAGTGAGCACGACTGCTTTGGGTGCGGTCACAGCTCCACATCCCTTTCTGCGGCGCTGGGATTTGCGGAGGCGGATCGCATCAGTGGCTCGGATGCCTATACGGTCTGCGTCTTTGGAGATGGCGCTTATACGGGTGGCATGATCCATGAGGCTCTCAATAACAGCCGTCGCAAGCTGCGCTTGATCATGATTCTGAATGAAAACGAAATGTCCATTTCGAAGAACGTCGGACGCTTTGCGAGAAATCTTTCGCATCTTCGTTCCTCGGAAGGATATTTCCGTACCAAGGACATCACCGCGTCGGTTCTTCTGCACATTCCGTTGATCGGACGCTCGATCTTCAACGGATTCCGCTGGATCAAGAACGCGCTCAAGGGTGTGCTTTACGGAACCAATTATTTTGAGAATATCGGCCTTTATTATTTGGGACCCGTGGACGGAAACGATGAGGAGGCGGTCGAGCGGCTATTGCGCGAGGCAAAGGACAGCCAGCAGAGCTGTATCATCCACGTTAAAACGAAGAAGGGGAAGGGATATGCCCCTGCAGAAGCAGATCCCGGAAAATATCACGGTCTTGCGCCGGCCGGAAAGGTCGTTCCTGCGGGGACGTCTTTCTCGGATGAAATGGGCTTGTGCTTGACCGAAATGGCACAAAAGGATACATCGGTTTGTGCGATTACCGCCGCAATGGTAAACGGAACCGGACTTCTGCCTTTCCAAAAGGCCCATCCTGCGCGCTTCTTCGACGTTGGAATTGCCGAGGAGCATGCCGTTACCTTCGCAGCCGGCCTTTCGGCCAGCGGCTACCGTCCCGTTGTTGCGATCTATTCTACCTTCCTCCAGCGTGCGTATGATAATATCATTCATGACGTTGCCCTGCAAAATCTTCCGGTGGTATTTTGCATCGACCGGGCCGGGCTCAACGCCTCGGATGGCGCGACGCACCATGGAATTTTCGATGTTGCATTCCTTTCACAAATCCCGAATTTGAAGATCTATACCCCTATTACCCGTGATGCCCTCAGACGTTCCTTGGAGCTTGCGCTCAATGATTCCGTGGCCTCTGCCATTCGATATCCGAGCGGACATGAGGATCCTGCCGTCGCAGAGCTTTTCTACACCGAAAAGCAAAGCTCCGGCGTGGCGGTCAGAAGCAGCTTCCGGCCCGCATGTGCCGAAACGCTGGACGGCGTGATCGTGACGCACGGACGCATCGTATCAGAGGCAATGGCGGCGCTTTCCATTCTTCGGGAACAGGGAAAGCTGGTTGGGATCCTTCTTTTGGAGCAGCTCAAGCCCTATGAGGAGATCGCCGAGCAGGTACAGGCGCTCTTGCCGAAGCATTCCTGTAAGATTCTCTTCCTGGAGGAGGAGGTCTATGCCGGAGGCATGGGCATGATGCTCTCTGACGCACTTTCCGCGTATTCGGTCATGCAGAATAAGGACGTGCGTGTTTTGGCCCTCAAGGATGATTTTGGCATCCAGGAGAAGAACGAGCCGATTCTGCGATCGGTTGGCTTGGATCGCGAAAGCATCGCACGCGAGTTCGTTTGAATGGAAAGAAGACCTTTCCCGTTATTATGAGGATGTTTGCCGTGCCAAAGCCGGCAGGCATCCTTTTTTATGCACGGAGAAGAGAGATACTTTTTGATATGGTCAAGGTCGTGTAAAAAAAGTTGCAAAAAAATCATTGACAATCAAATGATTGTATGATATAATAAGTGCAGAATATAAAGCGTGAAGCAGAGGAGGTAATGCATTTTGAATTTGCAATTTCAAGACGATCGCATTCCGGGAACAAGACTAAAGCAATCCGATGTGGACGGATCCACCGGACTGGCATTTCTGAAAAAGGTGTTTTTTATCAGCGAGGGAGTGATGCTGACGCAAATCCGGGATATTTCCGGGATTGATAGCTCCACGCTTCAGAACTGGACGAAGAGAGGCTGGGTTGCCAACAGCAAGCTCAAAAAGTACAACATCGATCAAGTGGCGCACATTCTGATCATCAATATGCTCCGCTCCTGTATGCAGCTGGATCGGATCGCTTTCTTGATTCAGTATATCAACGGCGACGTGGAGGATTCCTCGGATGATATTATCAGCGATTCCGTATTGTATGATTATATCTGCCGCATCGTGGAATTTATGATGAAGAGCGATGCTTGCGCGCTCAATTCCATTCACGAGATCGTTGCACGCTTCACCGAAGATTATAGGGAACCCTTTGAGGGCGCGCGTACGCGCTTGAATAAGGCTCTTGAGGTGATTGTGGTCACCTACTACGCAACCGTGATGAAGCATCGGGCAGACAAGCTTCTCGACCGTCTTTAATCTCTAAAACAAGAACCGCCTCGGCAAGCGCCGAGGCGGTTCTTTTGCTTGTTGAAGATCACGCCGCTTTTTTCTTGCGGTCGAGCTTGTTGAGGAAGGGGAAGAGCATCGGATAGATGCCGCCGCTCCAGACGACGAGCAGGAAGTAGCGAAGCCCTCCGCCGGCGGCCTCGCCGAGCAGAGCGTTGCAGGGCTGCTTGAGCAGGATGCGCAGGAGCATGAAGCTTCCCACGCCGAGCGCGATCTTGATCATCTGCACCCACCAGACGGCCTTTACCTCAAAATGCACCAGGTAGTGGTC
>JAFOGE010000049.1 GCA_017386965.1 Clostridia bacterium | reverse complement strand
GCTCCTTTCAAAACATTATCGGGACACCATGTTTATTATACCCTTGTTATGCGCTAAAATCAATATCCTTTGGCAAATTATCAGCCCAGCAGAATCCTGCGCAGCTCGTCCATATCCTTTGCGGTAATGTCCGCGCGGCACGCGTATTTCTTCTCCATGGCGGAAAGGATCTCCTCACGGGAGGTCGATTCGAACAGGGCGATGACGTCATACGCGACCTCGTCCACCACGTGAACGCCGCCCGAGCAGGAATCCAGAACGATGTTATAGCCGCCCAGCTTGTATTGATGTACCATAGGTATAAAGCTCCTTGAAAAATCGGTTTTCGGCAGGGCCGAGAATAGGTAGGGTTACAGTAAAAATGCCGCCCATTCGGCGGCATTCTTACAAAAAAACATTACTTGCTTTCCGTGTTCTCGCACTGCTGATTTGCAATGCCGCAGCTGGTCTTGCAAGCAGACTGGCAGGAAGTCTGGCATTCGCCGCAACCGCCGTTCTTTGCGCTCTCGCAAAGGTTGCGCGTTTCGATCGTTTCGATATGCTTCATGATGAAACCCTCCAATATCGTTGATTTACACCTTATATCATACCACATTTTTTGAAAAAGTCAAGAACTATCCTTATATTTTCCTCGATTTTTGCGATTTTTTTGCCTTCCTTCCCTACAAAAGCACCGATCGGGTTTCTTCAAGGGCTATGGCAAAAGCGCTCCGCTGTTTTGTTCCAACGGAATTTTCTTTCCTTTTTTTCCTCACTCCCAAAGTCCGCGCAGCAGCTCCAGGAGCTTGAAGCGGATGCGATAGACCGGACGCTCGGTTTCGGTGATGATCTTGTATTGCGAGGGGGTCAGTCCCACCTCCACAAAGGCCTCCTCCGCCTCGTCATCCCCTACGGACGCGCCTCCAAAGCAGAGCGCGGGAAAGAGGCAGCACCACCAGTTCTTTCCCTCGGCCTCGCCGATCTTGATCTGCAGGGACACGTATTTCCCTGCCGGGAAGCAGATCCCGTCGTAGCTTCGCGCGGGATATTCCTCCTCCCCAAGCGTCACCGTAACCGTGTTCTCCGCTCCCAGCTCGCGCAGACGCGCCTCGGCTACGCGCACCAGATCCTCCTCCTGCTCCTTCAGAATGGCAATGGCCGTTTCCCGATCGGGGCAATCGGAAAGCAGGGGCGCCGTGTATTCCAGAACGGCATCCCGCACCTCCAGCTTCAGGCTCTGATCCTCCTCGCTGTCCGAATTGGCAAGCACGTGAAGGCGGACCACGGACTCATAGATCTGTGCCTCGCCGTGGACCGGAAACAGACCGACGAACAAAAGCAGGCTGCAGATCGCCAGCGCAACGGTAAGTAGCTTCGTATTCTTCATAAAAAAACCTTCCTTTCGGTATTGGATGCAATCATCTTCTCCCAAAAGGAAGGCTTTTATTCAGTTTTCGAAAAATCAGATTTTTTAGTTTAACCTCCATTGGGAAGATCCTATAATCCAAAAAGTAAGTTCTTCTAAATATGGATTTCGAGTAATAAGTTTCATGGCGCACCACCTCTTGAAAAGTATTATACCACATTTTCTTACCATTTTTAATAGATTTTCAAAAATGGTAAATAGAAACTTACAAATAGGTTTCATTTATCGACTGTCTAATAGAATTATGCCCGCAGGAATATCGCTACTCCCACGGGCAAGATAATGTCAGCTTTCAAAAGGTTTGTATTCTGTTACTGCCTTTCGATAGACTTCGGGATTGCCGTTGAGTATCAAATAACCGCAATGGTATCAATGGCAATCATAGTGCCGTTTGAAAACTTCAGCTCCACGCAGACCGTATCAAAGCCTCTCTCCGGGCGGCTTCTATGCTCCATACCGCAAGCAAAGAGGACAGAGAATGGAAAACATCCTCTGCCCTCTTGCCGGTAGGTAATGTATTCTTTTTTTCATTCTGAAAGCCGTTCTGAAAAGCACTGCTTGCTCTTTCCCAAAAGCCTTAGATCAGCTCGTCCTCGCGGATGGAATCCACCAGCTTATTCATCGCCTCGTCGATGTCGGAGGCCGTGATGGTGCATCCGGCTGCCTTGGCGTGCCCGCCTCCGCCGAATTGGGCGCAGAGCGCAGAAACGTCATAGGAGCAGGAGGAACGGACCGAGGCGCGGAACACGCCTGCCGCTCCCGGCTGACGAATGGCCGCCGCGATCTGTACACCCGAAAGCGAGCGCGCGATCTCCACCAGCGTTTCCAAATGCTCGTCCTGCAGGGCAAGCGCCATCTTCAGGGCATAGGGGAAGGTCACAACGGCGATGCGTCCGTCCGCAAAGAGATGCAGATTGGAGATCCCCGCGCTCTCCGCGCGGAGCAGCTCCATGCTCTTGGAGGAAAACAGCTTGTGATTGATGTCCGCGCAGTCGATGCCGCTTGCCAGAAGCTCCGCGGCGCGCAGGTGCGTTTCGGGGGTGACGTTGGAATAGCGGAAGCATCCCGTATCCGAGCTGATGGCCGCATAGAGAGCGGTACAGAGCGAATCGGTGATCTCCACGCGCTCCTCGGTGGCAAGCTGCTTGACCAGGTCAAACATGATCTCGCCCGTGGCCGCCGCCTCGGGACGGATAAAATGATCTGCATAGATCTCGCCCGACCCGTGATGGTCGATGCAGAGATCGATCCGATCGCCAAAAAGCTCCCAAAGAGAGCCCAGCTGGGCAGGGGATGCGCTGTCCACCGCGATCACGCGCTCGATCTCCAATTCCTCGGGCAGGGACGCGGGAAGAACGCTCTCCTGCTCTCCGTCAAGCAAGAACCGAAGACGCTCGGGCACCTCATCCGCGCAAAGGCAGAAGGCGCGTGAGCCGAGATCCGAGAGGATCTGCTTGAGCGCGAAGGCAGAGCCTACCGCGTCGGCATCGGGACTGCGGTGAAAGAGGATCAGCGTGTCGGCCGGCTGCTCCAGATAGGAAAGAACCTGCTCAAAGGTCCATGCGTGCAGCTCTCTCATACCGTCTGCCCGTCCGTTTCCTCGGACTCCTCCTCGTCCTCGCGGATGTCCAGCGTTTCGAGGATGGAGGCGATGTGTGCGCCGTACGCAATCGAGGTATCGGGCAGGAAGGTCAGCTCCGGCGTGATGCGCAGGTTGAGAGAGCGTGCGAGCTCACGGCGGATAAAGCCGTTGGCTGCCTTTAGGCCCTTTGCAATCTCCTTGGCATCTCCGCGCAGAGCGGAATAATAGATCTTTGCGTATTTGAGATCCGCCGTGCAATCCGCTGCCGTGATGCTGATAAAGGCATCGCTGATGCGGGGATCCTTGACCTTGCGCAGGATGGAGGTCATTTCCTTTTGCATCTCCTCATTGATCCTGCCGCGTCTGTATTTTGCCATAATGGGACAATTCCTTCTCTTTCTCGTTCATTTTTTTGTTTTTTGCAAGAAAAATGGCGGTGTCAGCCGCCAAAGCAAAAACTGCGGGGGATGCCGATCAAATGCTGCTGCACTTGCGACACCCCCAAGCCTCTCGATCCTGTTTTTTGAAACGGGCATCAAGCCTCTGCTTCGGGGACGGACTCTTCCATCTCCTCGGCATTTGCGATCACAGCCTCTGCGCTGGCCTCAAAGGGAGGCTCATCGTCGATCAGCTCCTCGGCAATGTCCAATGCCTCAAGCTCCTCTGCCTCCTCCAGCAGCTCCTCCTCCTTCTTCTTGCGGAAGAATTTGTGGTAAACAACAGCAGCAACTGCGCATACGGCACCCACTGCCAAAAGAATCTTTACTACTGTCCAAAGTGTACTTTTCTTTTCCATTTCAAACCTCGTTTCTCGCCATCCCTTGCGCTTTTCTCGGCTTTTGGGGACGCCGTTTGAAAATTCTACAACATCAGTATATCATGTTTTTTGAAAAAAGCAAGTGAATTTGCAAAATTTTTTCGTTTTTTTTCAAAATCTATTTCTTTTTTGGTAAAATTATGATAAGATGATAAAGGTATGATCTGCGAAGGAATACGGGAAGGAGGAAGGACTGCGATGACCTATTCGGAGCTCTGCCGCCGTCTTTTTGCGGCGGGAATCGAAAATGCGCAGGGAGAGGCCGCGATCCTCCTTGAGCACTTCTGCGGCATCGACGCGATGGCGCGTCTGTCCGACCCCGAGGCCGATCTTACGTCCCCGGAGCTTGAAGGGGCTTTGCAGAAAAGAGAGGCGCGATACCCTCTCCAATACATTCTCGGAGAATGGGACTTCTACCGTCAGACCTACGAGGTCTGCCCCGACTGTCTGATCCCGCGCTCGGATACCGAAATTCTGGTGGAGGAGGCGATCCGTCTTCTTCCCTTCGACGCGCGCTTTGCCGACCTCTGCACGGGCAGCGGATGCATTGCCATCTCGGTCCTTGCCGAGCGTCCCGACACCTCGGCCGTGGCCCTGGAAAAATTCCCCGCAACGCTTGCCCTCGCCTGCCGAAACGCCGAGCGAAACGGCGTAGCCAACCGCTTCTCCCCCTTGCGGGAGGATCTGCTCGCCCCCACCCGTCCTCTTTCTGACGAGCCCTTGGACGCCATCCTCTCCAATCCCCCCTACATTCCAACCTCCGTCCTGCCCTCGCTCGCTCCCGAGCTTTCGGCGGAGCCCCGTGCCGCACTGGACGGCGGCGAGGACGGTCTGCTCTTCTATCGCGCGATCCTGCGCGACTATGCTCGCTATCTCAAGCCCTCCGGCTTTTTGCTCCTGGAGATCGGCTACGACCAGGCCGAGGCCCTTTGCAGCCTCGCGCCCCAATATGGATTTTCCTGCGTTCGCGTCCTTCGGGACTACGGAGGACAGGACCGCGTTCTGCACCTTAAGCGTCTTGACGCATAGACTGACATTAGCACTCTGAAAAAACGGACGAAAGGATCCTATGTCTTGAAAATCGTTGTACTTGCAGGGGGATACTCCCCCGAGCGTGACGTTTCCCTCTCCTCGGGAAGCCTGATCGCCAACGCCCTGATCGAACGCGGACACCGCGTTCTTCTCCTGGACGTCTATGAGGGACTGCCGTCGCTTCCCGCGGATACGGACACCCTCTTTCGCTCCACCCCCTACGATCCCTACGTCATCCCCACATCCGTCCCCGACCTCGACGCGCTCCGCGCGCGTGTGGACAACGGCGGCTCGCTGATCGGACACAACGTCCTCTCGCTTTG
>JAFOGE010000048.1 GCA_017386965.1 Clostridia bacterium | reverse complement strand
AGCATCCTGCGCCGAAATGGGTTTTATAGGATTTGACAATCGGCGGCTTTTTATCCGGGGACTGGCTTGCGATCAAATAGCTCTCGTTGGCAAGAACTGCTCCAAAAAAGTCGCCGCCGGGACGGTAGTTGGGGCAAACCTCCAAGCAGAGCCCGCACTTCAAGCATTTCGCAACCGAATACTGCTGCTTGTGCTGGTGCCTGTCATTCTCTGCGATGCGATCCAAATAGGCCTTTGCGTCAATCAAATTCTTGTAAATGATGGACCGATCAACAATCAGGTCGGCAACGACGGGAAATTTGCTCAGCGGCTCAAGCACAAGCATTTCACCCTTGACGGTATCGGCAAAGGTTGCGCAAGCAAGGGCAGGAAGGCCATTGATCACCATCGCGCATCCGCCGCACATGGACTGCATGCAGCTGCACTCCCAGCGAATTCTGGTAGCCGCATTCCCGTCCACGTCAAAAAGATCGTCCGTATAGTTCAGCGCATCCAGCACCGCCGAAACGGGGACGTGCCGAGGGCCGTCGTATTGGAAGCTCTGCCAATAGGATTCGGATGCAGCATCGCTCTGACGCTTGATCTTAACTATCATGCTTCGTCCTCCTTTTCAAAAGAAACGTGATGCTCTCCGTTCCGATAGGCGCAAACGGAGCAACGGTCATATGCGGTACTGCGCTCGGGATAGTCCTCCCGAATGTGCGCGCCGCGCGTTTCCCTTCTCTCGAGGGCGCTGGTAAGAATGGCGCGAGCCAGGAGCAGCATCGGCTTGATGCTATATCCCACGTAGGAAGATACGTCCGAGTCAAACATCAGCTTATCACTGATCGAAAGATAGTAATCGACGCTGCAAATGCCCTCGTTCAGCTTTTCCTCCGTACGGGTAATGCCCAGGCAATCGTTCATCAGCTTTGCAATTTCATTTCGGACGTAAACCGCGGAAAAGCGGCTCCTCGACGCAAGCGCTTTGGAAATTGTTTCTCTCTGCTCTGCAATATAGGCACTAAAATCGGGGAGCGTATCAGGCTTTTCCAATGCACCGATCGCCTTTGCGGCAAGGATGCCGCCGTAAATGGCCGCCAGCAAGGAATTCCCTCCCAAACGGTTGGCACCGTGGTAGCGCGAAGCGCATTCGCCGATTGCGTACAGGCGGTTGATCGAGGTCTTATGCTCGCCATCCACCGCAAGACCGCCCATAAAGAAATGCACGGACGGATACACGGGAATGCTCTCCCTCGTGACGTCGATTCCCGCATACCTTCGGCAAACCTCCGCTACCTCGGACAAGCGGGATCGAATGACCCCTTCGCCAAGGGACGCAACGTCCAGATAGACCTGCGAGGGCGCGTCGTAAATGCATTTTGAAACGACGTCGCGCGGCATTAAATTTCCGCGCTCGCCGTAAAGCTCCTCCATGAAATACACTCTACGGCCGTTTTCGATGTAGTAAAGTCTTCCTCCCTCACCGCGCGCCGCTTCACTGATCAGCATTCTCTTTTGCGGCGTTTCCACCGTGGTGGGATGGTATTGAATGAACTCCAGGTTCTTTAGGCGCGCGCCCTGCTCATAGAGCTTGGCGGCAACGTAACCGTCGCATTGTGTGGAGCCCGTGGTCTTGCCGAACAGAAGGTTTTGCCCTCCTGTTGCAACCACGACCGCATCCGCATATACGATCTCAATTTCGCGCGTTTTTTCGTTATAGAGCAACGCACCGTAGCATTCTCCGTCCCGGATCAGCACCGAATGGAACTGCCTGCCAAGCAATCGGTTGATTTGCTCGGAGGCCTCGTATTTTCTCGCTTCCCGAATCAAGGCAGACATGATCTGCTTTCCCGTGGAAGCGCCTGCGTAAGCGGTACGGTTGCGGCTTTGTCCGCCAAAGGCGCGAAGCGCAATCTCGCCGTTCTCTTCTCTGCTGAATACGACGCCAAGCCGTTCCAGCTCACGGACAATCTCCGGTGCCGCGGAGCAGAGGCCCAACACCGCCTCTTTTCCGGCAATATCGCCTCCGCTTTTGAGGGTATCCTCGGCATGTCTTTCGGGAGAATCCTCCCGGCCGAGGGAGGCGTTAATGCCTCCCGCCGCCATAACGGACTGTGCTCTCTCCGAGGGATAGGGTGAAACGAGCGTGGAGCGGATTCCGTTTTCGGCCAGGTGAATGGCACAGCTAAGGCCGGAAAGTCCGCTGCCAATAATCAAAGCATGCTTCATATTTTCCCCCTCCGTCACCATATGTAAAGATAGACGCCGATGACAGCGGCGATCAGCGTTGCGGCGCAGATCACTCTCATGATCACGCCAACGGCTTTTACAAACCTGGCATTCCCGATCCCCAAGGTGATCAACGCCTTATCCGTCGAAACGGCAGCATGCGCCAAAGCAATCGCAAAAAGGAGAGGGTGGACGATCGCATGAACGATGTGAGGCGCCTGCATAGCACCGGACGCGCCCGCGACGTGCAATGCGGTAAAGACAATCAACAAAATTCCGCTGATTCGCTGAAAAACAGTCGAGCGATTCATTTTGAGATAGCTTTTCACCCTGCGATTCTCCCCTTCCATGTAGGGGGAAATCACAAGATCGATGCTGACAAAAGCATGCGCTGCCATCAAGCCCGCCAAGATCCAAGGGGCAATCGGGGCCCACTGCGCAACGCTTCCTCTTGAAAGCATCCAGACGGACGTGGAAATGGCATGAGTCAGCAGAAAAAGGGTGGTCAACAGACCTAGGATCGCGTTGATCTTACGTAGCACCATGCGCTTTCTCCTTTTGATACTCCTTGGCGAGCATTCCCGTGTTAATGCTTTGCCTTCTGATGTACGATAAGCTTATACACGAGCGAAACGACAAGAAGTGCAACGAACAGTGCCGCACCTGCCTTGTGAACGATCGCAAGCGCCGGGATATCCTTCAGATTCATTACGAGGGGGCCGGTGACCAGTGCGATGCCGTAGCAGGCTCTCATAACGATCTCAAGAGCGGGAACCTTCCACTCCTTCTTGGTTGCGGCGGTATACACAGCCAAAACCAAAAGACCGACCACGGAGATCGCGATGTGTGCGCCAATGCCCGTTACCTTGAGCAAAAACAGCAAAATTCCAACAACCAACAAAATGGGGGCAAAAATAAGATCCTTTTTCATCTTTCTTCTCCTGTGTAAGGCTTAAAATATTGTTATGAATGTCCGATTTTATTTTCGATGGATTCCTCCGAGAGCCTCCGTTTCGGCATTCACGGTAGCTCCGTAGTCTACGATTGTTCCGTAGCAAAGAAGGTCAATGCCCTCCCCCTCGGTCGCAGCGGAAATGCTTGCACCGTTGTTCAGCTCCATCGAGCCATAGCATTCGATGGTGTAAGCCTTTTTCGCAGAAGCCGTCACCGTTGCGTTGGCTTCCATTTTCAAAATTCCGGAAACGCTGATGCACTCACTGATTTTTGCAACTGCATCATCCACGGCAACGTTCAAGGTTGCATTCCCCCAAACGAATAGCGAGCCGTCAACATGAACCCCTCTGCAAAGCTCGGTGCTTCCGGGTCTTGCGGATACGTTCAGCGTCGAACCGGCTTCGATGTTCAAATTATGAGCGGCCTTCACCGCCGTGCTGTATGCTCCCGCGCCGTTGTTTACCGTAACGTTCGCGCCGGCCAATAAGGTCAAGGATCCCTCACAATAGATTCCGTTTGTCACATTCGAGCAATCGGGCATCGTGATGGTAATATCCGATTCCACCCGGAGATTCTTCGCAAAAATCCCCATCGCATCCCCGCTTCCGCCTTCAAAGTCAACGGACAGGGATCCTTCCCCAAAAATGACAACATCCTTGCTAAGCAAATAATTCGACGCATAAATTACAGGAACGTACTCGCCCTTCATCACGAATTCATTTTCGCCGATCAGCTCGATCTGCAAATCCACCGCGGAATAAATGACGGAGTCATCGAATTCGATTTTCGCGTTTTCGAGCGTGAGCAGATTGTAATCCGGGTCATAGGAAACGGTTCCGTCGCCTAAAATATCCTTCCGATTATCTCTTGTTACATTCACGCCTGCAACCCAGATGCCGTACTCCGCCCCCATCACATCCTCGTCAATGTGCAAAACGAATGACGCGGCAAAAAACGCACAGCAAAGCATTGTCAGTACCAGAAGAATACAAATAATAATTCGAAAAGCCTTTGTTCCCTTCGTCATAGACAACTCCTTTTAGACAAACAACAATTTATTTCGAGCGTTTCTTTCCAAGTCTGTCCAATCCGAAGAAGGCAAATCCAACTGCGACAAACGCCACAGAAAGGATTCCAATCCACATCAAAACGCCGTCCACGCCCTGCGTATCAAGGTTGACAAAGAAATAGGGATAAATCAGAGGAGTGGTCGTGGTGGGAATCAGAATCGAGGTGTCGAACTTCAAAACAACGGCCTGGATCAGAAGGAAGATTGCGTAAGCAAGAGGAAAGCCGATCGAAGCGACGGGATAATACCACTTGGTCTTCTTGCGCTCGTAGAACAGGAACCAGTCTGCAATATACATAATGGGAAGCACGACGTGGAAGCACAGGCTGCCAATTCTCCAGTTTGCCTGGGGATCGCGGCCCTCTGCGCCTGCGAGCATAATGTTAAATACGAGGAAGGTCAAAAGAATGCCGAGTACGCCGATAAATTTCAGAAGGGGGGCTGTGGAAACGTAGCTGTTTTCCTTTTTTCTTATCGTCTGCACCAGAGAGGCGATCATCACGCCAAGGCAGAGGAAGTTGCTCAGGTTGGTAAAGTGAACGTAGAAATCCCAACGAATCATTTGAATATTGTCAAAGATTCCCAAGCAGGCGATAAATCCTACAAGGCCAAGCGTGCAATAAATCGTTTGGTAAATTAATTGTGCGGTTCTGTTTTTGATCATGGTGTTTCTCCTTCATTTTTTATTGAAAATTAAATATACGAAACGAGTTTGGAATCGACTCGTCGTATTCATGGTGAATGATTTCGGCGCCGTAGGTCGCCTCAATGATATCGGCTCCGCTTGATCAAGTCTTGTTTCAGATAAATGCGATAATAAATGCAATCGCGACAGCAATATACGTAATCATAAAAACGGCGCCGGGAATCAGCAGGATCAAGGCGATCCGCAAAAGGATCTTCCGCCTTCTTGCGGGGTCTTCCGTCTTGCGAAAGGACTTGATCTGCCAGGTCAGCAGTGCCACCATGGCCAGGACTACCAACGCGACGGGAATGTACAAAGAGCTATTGCACAAAGCGATCATCAGCAGTGTCCCAACGAATAGCTCTGCGCCAAGCAGCATACAATAAAGGATCTTTTTCATTTCTTCTCCTCCCGAGATTTTCCTATTTTATTTTTGATTCTCCAGACAACGAATGGGATGTAGGTCGCGATCGGCAAAAGCGCACCTACAACGGGATCAGCTCCGCGCCCACAGACAGATAAGATCCATCCGTTCTATTTTGCGGAACCTCCTATCACACAGCGCAGGCGGCATACCGGAGATTGTTTAATTCAAGCGCAAGCTGCTCCTGCTTGGCAGGCTTCAAAAGATATCCGCTGGGCTTGATCTGAAACACCTCCTTGGCATGCTCCTTTTCATCGCAGACCGTCAAGAAGATAATATTCACCTTGGGATTCAATTTCTTAACCGCCTTTGCAAGCGTCAGGCCGTCAACGCCGCACAGCTCGATCTCGCTGATCAGGACGTCGCACCCGTTCTCCTTTGCAAAGCCGATTGCCTCATCCGCATTCGCCAAAGCAACAATGCTTGCGTCCGGCAAAAGCTGCCGCACGCTTTTCAAAAGGCCCTTGAGCAGAATGGGATGATCATCCACACAAACAACCGTCATTTGTTCTCCTCCGTCGGAAGCTTTTGGTGTAATTCATACTGTTGTTTTACAATTCGGGAGCTTTCTCGGTAAAACGGAGCAAAGCCTCCCCACTCGGCATCGCCGATCGTCATATCCGCCCGCACGGCAGAATCGTAAACCGATTTTTTCAGAAACGGCATTCGAATCCTTGCAAGAGGAGTTAAAAACCTTGTATGATAGGCCACCTCTGCCGCAAAGGAATAGCGCGAAGGGTTTGACGTATGCGTAATCAGAATGGCGTCATATTCCTGCTCGGTCAAATGCTCTGCATTCTGAAGATAAATTTTTTCATGATCACAAACAACACGTCCCGCCGCTTGATTGAGTGCTTCGATCAACCTACGCACTCTTGCGTGCTTGCGTCGTGCAAGCTCCCTGTAATGCTCCGGAACGCCAATCGTTGCGTTTGCGGCAAGAGAAGCAATCCGCTTGACGTATCGATCCGCTATCAGATAGGGAGCCTCGGCCCGTGGATTGATGAAATACCGCTTCAGGCTCTCATGGTGCCTCTGTCCTCTGCGCACCACCACGCGGTCGATCTCGCCATCCAATCTGCGCCTGTTTTCATCCGTAGGAAGGGACAAACAGTCGAGCAGCACCCGACACGCAAAGGGAACGAAGGATACCGTAACCCCCGGTGTATCGCCGTCCGCAGGAGCATCTCCCACGGCGTCATGCTCTTGCTCTCGGAGCTTGACAAGACTGTACACGTAATCGCTCTCGCTT
>JAFOGE010000047.1 GCA_017386965.1 Clostridia bacterium | reverse complement strand
CCGCGGCTTTGATGGGGACGGAAGTGCCGTTATGCTCCGCAGGAACGATGCCGGAAAAATCCAGATAAGCAAGCAGGGAGAAGATCAGATTGTCAACGTCGTTGAAGGGGGCTTCACGGAAGGTCAGATCCCCTCTCCAATTAACGTAATCGAACAGTGTTCCCATGCGAATGGATCACCTCCTTGTTTTACATGATCCGGGAATCAATATCCGTGATATAAGCGTTTACTCTCGTAGGACGGCTCACAGGTCAGGCGCAATCCCAGCTTTTTCAAGGTATGTTCATCCGTTCCCGACAGGATTACTGAGGAATGCACCTCGCAGTTCTTGAGGTCTGCAAGCTTCTCCTTGGCTTTTGCCGCAACGGGGTCGTTTACAGCACAGATCGCAAGGGCGATCAGAACCTCGTTTGGATGTAAGCGAGGGTTCGAGCTTCCTAAGGTTTTGACCTTCAGATTTGTGATCGGCTCCAGGATCTCGGGAGAGATCAGGTCGATACGGTCGTCGATTCCGGCCATCACCTTCAGTGCGTTGAGAAGCGCTGCCGAGGCCGCGCCCAAAAGACGGGAGGTCTTTCCGGTAACCATTCTGCCGTCGGCCAGCTCAATCGCCACGGCCGGCTTTCCGCCGGTTGCCTCAGCCTTTTGCAGGGCTGCCTGCGCCACCTTGCGGTATTCCTTATCTACGCCTGCCGATTGCATGATCAGCTCTAATTTTTCCGGGAGATGCGTGTCCTCGCTTCCCTTTCTCTGATCACTTACTGCATTATAGTAGCGGCGCACGATTTCCATTCTTGCCGCATGGCAAACGGCATCGTCATCGATGATGCAATTCCCTGCCATATTCACGCCCATGTCCGTTGGGGATTGATAGGGAGAGGAGCCGCTGATCTTTTGGAACATGGCGTTAACAACGGGAAAGATCTCAACGTCACGGTTGTAGTTGACCGCGGTTTTTCCGTAAGCCTCCAGATGGAAGGGATCGATCATATTCATGTCGCTCAGGTCCGCTGTGGCCGCCTCGTACGCAATATTGACGGGATGCTTGAGCGGGAGGTTCCAGATCGGGAAGGTTTCAAATTTTGCATATCCGGACTGAATTCCCCGCTTGTGGTCGTGATAGAGCTGGCTCATGCAGGTGGCCATTTTTCCACTTCCGGGGCCCGGCGCGGTTACGATCACAAGGGAGCGTGAGGTTTCGATATAATCATTGATTCCATACCCTGCATCACTGACGATGCGGTTGATATCGGAGGGATATCCGGGAATGGAATAGTGACGGTACACACGTACGCCAAGGGATTCCAAACGCATCTGGAATTTGATGGCTGCGGGTTGATCCTGCCAACGCGTCAGAACAACGCTGCCGACGTAAAGACCAAAGCTGCGGAATGCGTCGATCAGGCGAAGCGTATCCAGATCATAGGTGATGCCAAGATCTCCGCGCACCTTGTTCTTTTCAATATCGTTTGCGTTGATTGCAATGACGATTTCTGCTTGCTCCTTTAGCTGGATCAGCATGCGGATCTTACTGTCGGGAGCGAATCCGGGCAGAACGCGCGCTGCATGATAGTCATCAAAGAGCTTGCCGCCGAATTCCAGATAGAGCTTGCCGCCAAACTGCTCGATCCGATTGCGGATATGCTCGGATTGCATCGAGATATAGGCTTCGTTATCAAATCCAATCTTATACATAATCCGATTTCAATCCTTTCCGCAAAGTGTGTAAGTGCCATCGGCAAGAGAAGCAAAGCGGCTTTCATAGAAGGCCTTCATGGCTTGGATAAGGTATACGGTATCCTGCGCTCCTGCAGTTTCATATGCAGAGTGCATTGCCAGCTGTGCCATGCCAATGTCAACGGTAACAAGGGGGACTAACGTGTTGGAAATGCTTCCGAGCGTGGAGCCGCCCGGCATATCGCTGCGATTGGCGAAATACTGTACGGGGACGTTCGCTCTTTGGCAGATTGAAGCAAAAAGTGCCGCAGAAATACCGTCCGTTGTGTATTTTTGTGCAGCGTTCGATTTGATGACGATACCGCCGTTGAGCTTGGGGGAGTTTTGCGCATCGGAAAGCTCCGGATGATTCGGGTGCTTTGCGTGTCCGTTGTCGGCAGAAACCATCATGGAGCCTGCAAGAAGCCGACGCTTATCGGCAGAGAGAGCGGAGCAAATGCGGTCGATCGTATCCGAGAGGAAGACCGAGCCGGCGCCCTGCTTTGTTGCGCTTCCCGTTTCCTCGTTGTCGGCGGAAAACCAAAGCGTGATCGCGTTTCGATTTTCTCCCTCCAAAAATCCGCAAAGCGTTCCGTATGCACACATCAGGTTATCAATGCGCGGCGCGGAGAAGAATTCATTCGATGCCCCCCAAACGCTTCCGGGGGTTCTGGAATAGACGTAGAGATCCATGCCGCGGATGTCTTCCTCTTTGCAGGAAAGCTCCTTTGCAAGCAGCGTCTTTACGGTATCCTTCTTTCCGTCCTCTTGTGCGAAAAGAGGAAGCATATCTACCGCAGGATTGAAGGCGTAGCCCGTATTGACCGTACGATTGCAATGAATAGCGACGTTGGGGATGAGAAGGAGATCACGGTCAACGTTGACGCACTTTGCTTCAAAGCGACCGTTCTGCTCCAGAATTACACGGCCTGCCAGAGAGAGCGGACGATCCATCCAGGAAGAAAGGATAGTACCACCGTAGACCTCCGTATTTAAGCGCAGGTATTCTCCAAAGGCAGAGGAGAGATAGTTGTTCTTCAGCTTAAACATGGGGGAATCGGTGTGACTTGCCGCGATCATCAAGCCCTGTGGCTTGTCGGATGGGACTCGAAAAGCAATGATCGAGGACTGATTGCGCGTAACGTAATATCCCTTTCCGGGAGTAAGCTGCCATTCCTCGGATTCCGAAAGTGCGGTGAATCCATTGCTTTGCAGGATGCTCGAGGCGGTGGCGACTGCATGGAAGGCGGTAGGGCTTTCCTTTATAAATTGCAAAAGCTGCAGCGTTTTTGTTTGCTCATTGTTATTCAAGACGTCATCCTCCCATTCTGATAAACCAATTATAGTTATTATAACACATAGGAAAAGGAAAATCAAGGACTCCCCTGCTGATTTTGAAAAAAATCGTGTTTTCGATAAAAAAAGAAGGACTGCCTGTCTGCTATGCATCTTTAGCGGAGAAAACACGAACACCACCAAGGATTTTTCTTTGGTGGTGTTTTTTGTCGGTGGGAACTTACTAAAGCCTTCCTTTACACAAGGGAGCCGTATATGCACCATTCTTCTGCGGATAGTGGGTTCGGGCTTCTGCCCGATCGTGCGTGGACATCCACGCGCTATGCTTGCCCCAGACGCGAGCGTCGGGAAAGCGGAAAAAGATACAATCCAAGGATTGCTTGGATTTGAAACAACGAATTGATAATTGTTTTTTCACAAACATGTGCTATAATATAATCACACCGGTGAAATGAATTTTGGAGGTGCTTTTATGCAACTTGATTTAGGACAAAAAATACGCGAACTGCGTCGTCGAGATGGACGCACACAAGAAGCACTTGCCGAGGCTATCGGAGTGACATCGCAGGCGGTTTCACGATGGGAAGCCAATGGTGGTTACCCCGACATGGAAATGATTCCGTCTATTGCTAATTATTTTGGCATTTCAATTGACGAACTCT
>JAFOGE010000046.1 GCA_017386965.1 Clostridia bacterium | reverse complement strand
GGAAAGCTGATCCTGGTCACCGCTATCACTCCCACCCCGGCAGGCGAAGGAAAGACCACGACCACCATCGGCCTTGCAGATGGACTGAAGCGCATCGGCAAGAACGTAATGGTCGCGCTCCGTGAGCCCTCTCTCGGCCCGGTCTTCGGCGTTAAGGGCGGAGCCGCAGGCGGCGGATGGGCGCAGGTCGTTCCTATGGAGGACATCAACCTGCACTTTACCGGTGACTTCCACGCCATCGGCGCGGCGAACAATCTGCTTGCCGCCATGCTGGACAACCATATCTATCAGGGCAACGCCCTCAACATCGACCCCAGACGCATCACCTGGAAGCGCTGCGTCGATATGAACGACCGTCAGCTCCGCTTTGTGACCGACGGCCTTGGCGGACGCGTCAACGGCGTTCCGCGTGAGGACGGCTACGACATCACCGTGGCCTCCGAGATCATGGCCGTGTTCTGCCTTGCAAGCTCCATCACCGATCTCAAGGAGCGCCTCTCCCGCATCGTGGTGGCCTACACCTACGATGAGAAGCCCGTGACCGCAGGTCAGCTCGGCGCCGTTGGCGCAATGACCGCCCTGCTCAAGGACGCGCTCAAGCCCAACCTCGTCCAGACCCTGGAGGGTACTCCCGCCCTGGTACACGGCGGCCCCTTTGCAAACATTGCGCACGGCTGCAACTCGGTCATCGCCACCCGTATGGCGATGCGCCTTGGCGACTACGCCGTGACCGAGGCAGGCTTTGGTGCTGACCTTGGTGCGGAGAAATTCCTCGACATCAAGTGCCGCATGGCGGGACTGACCCCCTCCGCAGTCGTGATCGTGGCCACCATCCGCGCTCTGAAGATGCACGGCGGTGTGCCCAAGACCGAGCTTGGAACGGAGAACCTCGAGGCGCTCGAAAAGGGTCTTCCCAACCTGCTCCGTCACGTTTCCAATATTAAGAACGTTTACCGTCTGCCCGCCGTGGTAGCCGTCAACCGCTTCCCCACCGACACCGACGCCGAGGTCGAGCTGATCATCCGCAAGTGCCGTGAGCTTGGTGTGAACGTAGTCCTCTCCACCGTTTGGGCCGAGGGCGGCAAGGGCGGCGAGGAGCTGGCCCGCGAGGTCGTTCGCCTGTGCGAGGAGGAAAAGGGCAACTTCACCTACTCCTACGAATCCGATCTCTCCATTGAGGAGAAGATCGAGGCCATCGTCAAAAAGGTCTACGGCGGTGACGGCGTGACCTTCCTGCCCCAGGCCAAGAAGCAGATCGCGCAGCTGACCGCTCTGGGCTACGGCTCCTGCCCTGTCTGCATGGCAAAGACACAATACAGCTTCTCGGACGATCCCGCAAAGCTGGGCGCTCCCGAGGGCTTTACCGTAACCGTTCGCAACGTCAAGATCAGCGCAGGAGCCGGCTTTGTGGTCGCCCTGACGGGTGACATCATGACCATGCCGGGTCTTCCCAAATCCCCTGCCGCCGAGCGCATCGACGTCAATGAGGACGGCGTGATCTCGGGTCTGTTCTGATCGCATCTCACCCAAAAGGAGAATTTTTTCCATGTCAACTGAAAAGCAATTTCCCACAAGAGGCTATATTCTCTCTGTAACCGATGATTCGGCCAACCGTCCCGAGCCCGGCAACAAGGGCTTTGAAAACGGCATGAGCATCTTCTTCTCCCTCTCCGACGGGACCTTCCTCGTCGTTGACGGAGGACAGGGCAACGATACCGTATCCGCAGACGCCGAGCATCTCTACCGCCGTTTGCGCGAGAAGGCAGACGAGAACGGCGTGGAGGACATCGTGGTGTCTGCCTGGGTCTTTACACACTCGCACGGCGACCACACCTACTTTATCCGCCGCTTCTTCCCCGACTACTCCGATCGCGTGACCGTGCGCGAGTTCTGGTTCAATCCCGTCGGCAACTGCAACTGGATCCTCAATCGCCTTGCCGAGTTTTACCCCAACACGCCCGTCGTTGCCCTTAAGGCCGGCGAGGAGAGAGAGCTGGCAAACATCAAGGTCGAGGTCATGCTCACGCCCGAGGCGATCGAGGAGTTTGAGCCCAACGCCTTCACGCTGGATTACAACAACTCCTCGCTGATCCTCCGTCTGCACATTGACGGCAAGACCGTCCTGATGACGGGAGATGCCAGCGAGCAGGCCATGGCCTATCTCAATGCGCATTTTGACGCAGAAGACCTCAAGTGCGACGTTTTGCAGGTTCCGCACCACGGATTCTTCAAGAGCCATAACAAGATCAACGAGAGCTGGCGCCGCGACAAGCTGTACTCCGATGACCATACGATTGCCGCCTACGCGAAGATCGCGCCCTCCGTGGCCCTCTTCCCCTGCGGCGAGCTGCACTTCCGTTCAACGAGCGAGCCGAACACGGGATACCCTCGCAACGGCGGCTTCCACCGCTTTAAGAGCAATTCCACCATCGCCCTGCTCAATCAGCGCTCCTTGGAAAAGGTGATCGTTGCAGGCTGGTACGACAGAGCGCGCCCCGAAACGGCCGTATGCCAATGCTTCTTCCCAATCGAGGAATAAGACAAAACACAAAAGGTGAGTTGAAAATCAACTCACCTTTTTCTTTGCGCAAAATGCGCATGTAAATTGCGATATTTCTTCTGTTTTGATAAAGCAATGCGTGTATTGCTCATCTGCAGGAGAAATTACGCAAGCAGCTCCTCCAGCTCGGAGAGCGCTGCATCGAACTCCTTCATGGCAGATGCAACGGCATCGGGCTTGGTCAGATCCACGCCTGCGATC
>JAFOGE010000045.1 GCA_017386965.1 Clostridia bacterium | reverse complement strand
GGTTTCCCGACTCAATGCCTCCTCTGCATCAACACCGGTCTTTCCGCACAGATGGATCACCCCCATCAGAAGAGCACCGATCTCCTCCTGCGATGGCTTGTCCGTTTCCGCGATCGCATCGATCTGCTTATGCAGCTCGTTCAGAATCTCATCCTTTTCGCGGTTCTGATATAGCTCCGCCTTCTTGCTGATCTTCGCCGCGCGCATCAGCGCAGGAAGCATGGGCGGAACCGCCCGCAAGCGATCCACCAACGTATTCCGCTGCTTTTCTTCGGTCTTGATCGCCTCCCAATTGGAAAGCACCTCCTCGCTGTTTTCCACCTTTACAGTAGAAAAGACGTGAGGATGTCTGTGGATCATCTTAAAGGAGATGTCATGAATGACATCATCCATCGTAAAGCTTCCCTGCTCCTCCTCCAAGCATGTATGGAATACGATCTGGAAGAGCAGATCTCCCAGCTCCTCACGCAGAAGGACCGGATCATCGGTATCGATTGCCTCGATTACCTCATACGCCTCCTCGATCAAAGAGGAGCGAATGCTATGGTGATCCTGTTCGCGATCCCATACACATCCCTCCTTGGAGCGCAGGATCTCCATAATGCGGCGGAGATCCTCAAAATCATAGCGTTCCTTGCGCAGGATCGCCTCTTTCATTTCTTGTGTTGTCATAGATTTGTTTCCTTTCCTGATAAAACATCCTTTCCTTTTGACGGAAGAAGTCGCAATCGACAAAGAATCTGCGCAATACGCTCTCCGCCCGGGAGAAGAAGAACGTCTTCCCAGGTCAGAGCGCCAAGCAGACAAGATAGGAATATATACAAAAGGACGGCAAGTCCCAATGCTGCAAGGGTAATGATACCGCCTTCCCCCATCCGTTGAGAAAGAAGACGGAAGATGCCGTATGCGGCACCCACGGAGAGCGCGGAGGCCAGAAGCGGACGCCCAAGCATACGGAAGACGGAGGGTGTTTGGCATACATTTGCCGAAAACCGCCAGTTTAATAAAACAACCGCCAGGTTGCAAAAGACCGTACTGATCGGCGCGCCCGCCAATGCAAGGCTTGGGTTTCCGATGAGTAAATAGGCCGCCACGATCTTCACGGCAGAGCCCAAGACCATAGAGAGAATGGGCTTGTTTACCTCTCGGTATGCATGCAGGACCGAATTTGTGGCCGTGATCATGCAGGAAAGAAAGACCGATGCACCGAGGTAAGAAAGCAAGGGTGCGGCAAGAGCGACCGATGCAGGATCCTTTCCAAAAAGCAGGGATAGGACCGGTCTTGCAAACGCAGAAAGCCCTAAGGACGCTGGAATAGCAAAAAAAGCAGTCAGTCGGTAGGAGAGTTTCACCATTTGCTGCTGCCTTGGAAGATCCCCAGAGGAGATTGCCGCAGAGAGGATCGGAACCAGCGGGATCGAAACCGAATTGATCAACGACGGCAGAAGCCCGTAAAGAGAGAGTGCCAAGGTCGTATAGCTTCCGTATGCCTCGTTAGCAAGTGCCTCACTGTATCCTATACTCTGCAAACGACGCAGGATCATCGTCATATCGATCAGCTTGGTAAGGCTGACCAAGGATGCGCCAAGCGTCATTGGCAACGAAAGGCGCGCAAGATCACGCAGAACATACCGATCCGCGGATTCGCTTCGCTCCCCTCGGTCCACCCTGCCCCTTTTTCCTTGGAAGCGAAGCTTTTCGAGAAGCAAATAGAGAACGGAGAGAACCTCCCCAAGCGTCAGCCCAAGTCCCGCAAAAGCGGCAACGACGGGCGTGTCATAGCCCTTTGCCAAGGCCCAACGGGCAAGCAGAAGTCCGAAGCCGAGCTTTCCAATGGCCTCCAAAAGCTGCGAAAGAGCGGTTGGAAGCATGCGCTGATGGCCTTGAAAGTATCCGCGCAAGGCGGATGCCAGGCAAATTAAAAAGACGGTCGGAGAGATCGAAAGCATACAAAGGTATGCGTTTTCATTCTTGATCCATCCGCAAAAGCGACGCGCAAAAAGCAGCATCAGCAGGCTTCCCAGAATTCCGATTCCAAGGAAGATGCGCAACGCCAATCGGTAAATACGTTCCGCGCGTTCCTCCTCGCACCTTGCCATTGCGGCAGAGATCAGTACGGAGAGCGCCACAGGGAGTCCCGCCGTTGCGATCACGCAAAACAAAGCGTAGATCTCATAAGCAGAATTGAAATACCCCATGCCCTCCGCGCCAAGGTAGGAGAGCATGGGAATCTTATAGAAAAGGCCGATTGCTTTGACAGAGATCGTGGAGAGCGTTAGAAGCAGAACCCCTGAAAAAAAGGTTCTTCCGATTCTGTTCTGTGCGTTCTCCAACATACTCTCACCGCCGTTTACTCAAAATAATGAGCAAACACCTCTCGGCTTTCAAAACGGAGACGCTCCTCATCGATAGAAGTATATTCCCCATTTCGGTAAAGTATGCGTCCATCCACCATCGTCAAGCGGACATCCGCGCTTTCGGCGCTATATGCAAGCATGGCATGATCGTCGTAGGTAGGAAGATTATGAATGGCAAATCGGTCGATCAAGGTAAGATCTGCCCTGGCACCGATCATAATTTTTCCGCAATCGAGTCTTCCCTGCGCCTTGGCTCCGTTCTCGGTGGCAAGCGGCAAAAGCTCGTTGGCCACAAGGCAGGCAGGATCCCGCGAGATCCCCTTGTGCAGGATAGCGGCAGTCTGCATCTCTCGCAGAACGTCAAGTCGGTTATTGGAAGCAACGCCGTCGGTTCCGAGGGCTACATTCACTCCGGCATCCAAAAGCTTCCGAAGCTTCATCACACCGCTTCCCAGCTTGAGGTTGCTGACCGGATTATGCACCGCGGTTACGCCCTTTTCCGCAAGGATAGCAATGTCCTCATCCGAAAGCCAAACGCAGTGTGCCGCTGACGTGGGCGTATCAAACACACCCAGATCCGCAAAGAAGGCGGACGGCGTTTTGCCGTGACGCTCGATGCAAGCCAGATGCTCCTCTTCCGTTTCGGAGAGATGCAGCTGCATCAACAGACCGTGCTCCTTGGCATAGCGTCCTACGTATTCACAGTAATGCGGAAGATTGGTGTACTCTGCATGCAAGGAAAAATCGACCTTCAGCGCGCCGTCGTTCGCAAGATGATACCGGTCTGCCAGCGCGATCGCCTCGGCCAAGCGGGAGTCGGTTGCGGGATCTAGGTTGGGGTCAAAGGAAACGAGAGAACGGGCCAGATTGGCCTTGATCCCGGTTTCCAGAACGGCCTCAGCAACGGAGTCCTCAAACATATACATATCCGAAAAGGATGCAATGCCTCTGCGGAGCATCTCCGCGATGGCCCATTTCGTTGCAACGTGAACGCTCCTTGCGGTCAAAAGCTCCTCTGCCGGAAAGATCTTTTCGTTTAACCACCGATGAAGCGGAAGATCCTCTCCGTATCCTCGAAAGAGCGTCATCGCGGCGTGACAGTGTGCATTATAGAAGGCAGGAATCAGAAGATTGCCTCCGCAATCAATCACCTCCGCGCCTTTTTCCTCCACCGCACCCTCCGTAATGGATTGAATGCGTTTGTTCTCAACCGTTACCTGCACGGGACGTCCTTCGAAACCGCACTCCGAAAGCAGGGTCGCATTTTTCAAAATCGTTTTCATTATATAAATTCCTTGTAAAGTGAATTTTCTCGAATAAAGGAAGCACAGACCGGAGGTATATTCCGAAGCTGATGCAAAACAGCTTTTGCCTGCGAAAAGAAGGGATCCTGCTCGGAGAATCCGTCCAGAAGCTCCTCCAGATAAGGCTTTAGCATACCGATCTCATACGGCATGGTGGAATTGATCCGATAATCGCAGGTATGCACGTACGGAAAGATGTTGGAATCCTCGTTTGCGCGCACACTCTGCCACAAATAGAAGGTGAAATCCGCCTTTGCGTTCCGATAGCGCGAATCACGAACCAAACGCCGCATCAACCGGATCTCATTCGGATCAAAAAGCTCTCCCCCCTGCTCGATCGCAGAGGCCGGATAAATATAGATGCATTTGTAAACACCGCGGTTCAGGATCTCACGCACACGAGGATAGAGGATCTGAATCCCCTCGAAGAGGAAAACGTCGTTCTTTTCGGGCAGGATCTTCTCTCCGTCCACCCGATATCCGGTTTGGAAATCAAATCGCGGAAGTTGCGTTTCCTTGCAGGAAAGCAAGGATTCCACCTTCTCGCGCAAAAGCGCAATGTCAATGGTCGCCTCCGAATCGTAATCGATTTCGACCTCCGGATTTTCTTCTGCGAGCGCATGCAAATGATCCTTATCAAAGTAAAAATCATCAATGGAAATCACGTGAACGCGGTGTCCGTATTCCTCCAGACATTCGGTCAGCTTTCTTGCGGCGGTTGTTTTCCCGGAGCAAGTAGGACCGGTCAGGCCGAGAAAGCGCAGATCCTCGATCTTTGCGACCTCTCTGGCCACAGCGTCCATTCGCATCTCCAGATCGTCATCGCAGCGCTCCACAAAAGCGCGCCACTCTGCCTCGGTGTTACAGGGAGTTACCTTGATCGTTTCATTCTTCATAAGCATGCCTCTCCTTTCCTCTCGGAAACGGGACCTCTGCTCAAAGAAGATTGTGCTTGCAATAGAATTCCTCGATTGCCCTGCACTTTTCCTCCGTGCTTTCGTCCCTCAGATATTCATATGGGTACTTGGGATAAAACTGACGCTCAATGATAGGCTTTCCTCCATCATCCGGACGGTAATCAACCAATTTGGACACGGCACCCGCGCCGGCCGCAAAGATGGAGTGTACCTCCTCCATCATATAAATGTTATAACGTCCCTCATATCCCTCTAACGCAAATCCAACGTTTTCGAGATTGCCTACGGTATTCTTCTGTCGGTACATGTAATAAGGCAAATAACCGTTTTGCTGGGATTTCAGCTGCGTATAGTCCACGCATTTTCCCGCATCTCCGCCACGCATCGAATAGATCTGCCCTCCGGTCTGGCGAAGAATATCCGAGGCCTTCTTGATGCAGAAGGTATGCACGGTTATGTTTTCCGGGCGCAAGGAAAGGATCTGATCAAAGGTTCCCGAGAAGGTCTTGAAGCTATCCCCGGGAAGGCCGACGATCAAGTCGGTATTGATGCACGGAATACCGGATTCTCGCGCAATAGAAAAAGCGCGGTAGAAATCCTCCGTGTTATGGCTTCTGCCGATGCTGCGAAGCACCTCGTCGCAAAGCGATTGCGGATTCACGCAAACGCGGGTAACCCCATACTGCTTTGCTACGGCAAATTTTTCTGCCGTAATGGTATCGGGACGTCCCGACTCTAAAGTATATTCCTCCAAGGCGGATACGTCCACCAGCTCTGCGATCTTTCCAAGCAAAAAGCGAAGCTGATCTGCACTCAGAATCGTAGGAGTTCCCCCACCGATGTAAACGGTCTTGATGGAAAGTCCGATCTCCCGGATCTTACGTACCGTCTGCTCCAGATCCTTTGCGAGATGCACCAGGTATTCCGGGATCAGAGCCAGAAGCTTATCGGACGTATAGGAAACAAAGGAGCAGTAGGAGCAACGGCTAGGACAAAACGGAATGGAAACATACAGACTGCAATCCTTCTTCTCCGGGCTTCCGATGATCTTCTGCTCATTCAAGGCAACGTCGGTAGCGAGAGCAGCCTTTTTGGGAATCACAAAATAATCGGATGAAAGGGTCTTTTTGACGCGCGTCTTACTCAATCCGGTCTGCAAAAGCTCGGTCGCAACCTTCGAAGGGCGAACGCCCGTCAGCATTCCCCAAGAGGGGCGATACCCAAGCAACTCGCCCAGAGCGGCGATCACCGCTGCTCCGCATACCAGCTTTGCCGTCTTTGCGTGATGCTGATCTGCAAAGTAGGCCTGAAACCGCTCTGCAGAAGCCTCTCGTCCCTCATAGGATGCAAAAACACGTGCCAAAAGCCCGTCCTCCTGCTCAAGCAGTGTCAGCTTCAGCACGGGAGCATTCTCTCGGGATTCCTCCCCTGCTCCAAATTTTTCTCCCGGGAAAAAGATCATGCACAGGGTTTGAATGTAGTATATGTTGATCTTTCCGTCTAAAATCAGCTTCATTTTGAAAATCCCCTCAATTATTTCTTCTTGAGGATATCGCTATCCATCACGATCGTTACAGGACCGTCATTGAGAAGCGAAACCTCCATATGGGCGCCAAAGATGCCGCTCTCCACACGCTTGACCTCTTTTGCGGCAAGGGACTTAAAATATTCGTACAGACGATTTGCCTGCTCGGGCTTTGCGGAAGCAAGAAAATCCGGACGGTTTCCGTGGCGGTAATGTGCCAAAAGGGTAAACTGAGAAATAACCAAAAGCTCGCCGTCAATATCCTTAAGAGAGCGATTCATTTTTCCGGCGTCATCCGGGAAAATACGCAGATTGACGATCTTTTTGCAAAGCAGCTCAGCATCGTTCTCACAATCCCCCTCGGCAACGCCAAGCAGGATCAAGAGTCCCCTCTCACAGCTCCCCGTTACCGCTCCGTCCACCTTGACCGAAGCATGTGAAACACGTTGTATAACAGCCTTCATGATGTCCACCCGATCCCGTTTGCAGGAACCGTCCTTTCCCTTCAAAAGATTGCGCGGTACGAATCAGGAAAATCCGCGCACGATGCTGAAGATTCCGTCCAATGTCTTCAGTCTGGATACAATGGAATGATAGTGATCGATATTTCTGCAACCGATCTTGAGATTCACAATAGAGCGCCCCTCACTGCGATTCAGAACACCAACCTGCAGGATGGAAACGCGCATATCTGCAAGAGCCACGGAAATATCCGCCAGCATGCCGATACGGTCATCCACGTGAACCTGCAGCAACGCCTCGTAGATGCCCTGTCCGTCGCCGCGCGTTTCGGAAGCCTCCCAATAAGCCTCCTTCCAGCGATCGGCATTCTCGGGATTTTGCTTTCCCTGGACAACGTTCGGGCAATCCTGCTTGTGAATGGAAATGCCGAATCCCTTGGTGACAAAGCCAACGACCGGATCACCCGGAAGCGGATTGCAGCACTTGGCGAATTTCACCGCACACCCGGCTTCTCCGTCCACGATAATACCGCTGTTGGATTTGATCTGCTTGGTGGGCTTGGCAATGGGAAGATCCTCGGGAAGAATCTCGACAGGCTCCTCTTCGACCTTAACCACACGGTCACACTCGTCCTGAAGGCGCTTGAGGATCTTGGAGAGCGTCAGGCCTCCGTATCCGATGGCGCAATAGAAATCCTCGGAGCAGCTAAAGCCCAGTCTGACGGCAAGCGTGGAAACAATGTTTTCTTTTTGCGCATCCGTTACCGCCACACGGCAATGCTTTTTGATTTCGGCATCCACGGCGGCACGTCCAACCTGGATATTCTCGGGCCGCTTTTCCTTTTTGAACCAGGCGCGGATCTTGGAACGGGCCGCACTGGTCTTAACCATCGTAAGCCAATCGCGGCTCGGCCCTCGGGAGGATGAGGAGGTCAGGATCTGAACGATCTCCCCGTTTTGCAAAACGCGATCGATCGGAACGATCATGCCGTTAATCATGCCACCGATCATTTTGTCACCGACGGCCGAGTGAATGGCGTAGGCAAAGTCGATAACGTTGGAGCCGTTCGGCAAAGCGATGACGTCGCCCTTCGGGGTGAACACAAAGACCTCGTCGTGGAAGATGTCAGTCTTGAGTGCATTCATGAATTCGTCGGGGTCGCGCTGCTCGTCCTCGGTTTCAATCAACCGTGCGATCCATTCCAGCTTCTTATCCATTTCCTCCTTCGAGGAAGAGCCGGATTTATACTTCCAGTGTGCCGCGATACCGTACTCCGCAACGTGGTGCATATCCCAGGTGCGAATCTGCACCTCAAAGGGAATGCCGTCCCGTCCGATAACGGTGGTATGCAGGGAGCGATACATATTCGGCTTCGGGGTAGAAATATAGTCCTTGAAGCGCCCCGGAATGGAGTTGAACATCTCGTGAATCAATCCAAGCGCCGTGTAGCATTCCAGCTCGGTATCCACAATGATTCGCAGAGCATAGAAATCGTAGATCTGATCAAAGGACTTGTTCTGGTTATACATCTTCTTGTAGATGGAATAAACCGATTTGATCCGTCCCTCAAGAGTAAAATGAATGTTGTTCTCGGCCATCTTCTGACCCACGTCTGCGCGAATATGCTCAATGAATCCAAGATTTTCACCGTATTTGCTCTCAATGTATTGCTGCACCTCTGCATATCCGATCGGATCCAGGAACTGCAGGCCCAAATTCTCAAGCTCCTGCTTGATCTTTTGCATACCGAGGCGATGAGCCAAGGGGGCATACACCTGCATAGTTTCCAGCGCGGTCGTGCGCCGCTTTGCATCGGGCTTGACAGCAAGCGTCCGCATATTGTGCAGGCGGTCGCAGAGCTTGATGAAGATCACGCGAACGTCGCGGGACATGGCAAGAAGCATCTTCCGCAAATTTTCAATGTGCGCTTCTTCCTTGTCATCCACCTGAAGAACAACGATTTTGGTAAGTCCGTCAACCAAAAGCGCAACGTTCGGGCCAAAAAGCTTCTCGATCTCCTTCAGGTCTGTTTTTTCGGAGCAGTCCTCTACGGTGTCGTGCAAAAGTGCCGCGCAAATAGAATCGGTGTCCAATTCCAGCCCCGCGACGATTTCTGCAACGGCAATCGGATGGGAGATATAGGGATCTCCGCTGACGCGGTACTGTCCGCAGTGAAGCTCGTTTGCATATTCATACGCTTGCGTAATCTTTTCCAGATTGTATTTTTTTCCGGTTGCCTTCAGAATATCCAGCAACCTCCGGATACCACTCTCCGGAGTAACGGATTTTTGATCGCTCATAATGGGATCCTTTCTTTGGAAGGGGTAACGCCCCGTCAATTACGGGGACTGCTCTTGCGCATCTGGGATTTCAGTCGATGCAGAATCGACGATTTTTCCAGATTGGTTTTCGAGGTGTGGAAATAGAATTCAAAGACGTACCGATCCTCCGCAGGCTCGGTGACACCGCAAATCTGCAGCTCCTGCATGATGCGGATGATAAATTTCAGCTTTACGTATCCGATCCCTTGAACGCCGTGAGCGCGGAGAAGCATCAGAATACGTCGGATCGGGAATACTGTCTTTCCGCTGCGAAACTCTCTGCGCAAAAGCGTATAGACCTGCGCCATATCCTCCCGCGTTGGAATCAGATCCTCCTCCGAGGTCAGCTCTCCTCCCTG
>JAFOGE010000004.1 GCA_017386965.1 Clostridia bacterium | reverse complement strand
TGGACGGTGGACATCATCTTTCTGCCCGAATCGAAGGGAACCTCGCCGATGCGGACGAGCTGGGTCTTTTGTACGTTCTTATCCAGACCGAGCTTGTGCGCGTAGTTGACGAGTGCGCACTCGGTAGGCTCACCTACAGCGGTGTTCTCGTTGACGTCGAACTCGGCGTCCGAGCAGAGGGACATCGCGGTGGCAAGCAGGGCCTCGTCGTCGCCGTAGTGGTCAACGACGGTCATCTTGTTCTGGGTCAGGGTACCGGTCTTGTCGGAGCAGATGATCTGGGTGCAGCCCAGGGTTTCCACTGCCGTCAGCTTACGGATAATGGCGTTCCGCTTGGACATATTGGTTACGCCAATGGAAAGCACGATGGTAACGACGGTCGCAAGTCCTTCGGGGATTGCGGCGACCGCCAAGGAGATCGCGATCATGAAGGATTCCAGGACGGGCTCAAAGGTAATGGTGCCCGTGGTGAGGAATGCGCGGCCGAGCTGTACGCCAAAGATGACCACGCAGATGGCGATGACGAGGTAGGTCAGGATCTTGGAGAGGCCCGCCAGCTTGATCTGCAGGGGGGTCTTGCCCTCCTCGGCCTGTGCCAGAGCGTCTGCGATCTTACCCATCTCGGTATCCATACCGGTAGCGGTAACGACCGCCTTACCGCGGCCGTAAACCACGGTGGAGCCCATGAAGACCATGTTCTTGCGGTCACCAAGAGCTACGTTGCCGTTGGCATCGGGGGTAAGGGTTTCTACTTTCTTATCAACGGGGACGGATTCACCGGTCAGTGCGGCCTCCTCGATCTTCATGGAAGCGCACTCGATGATGCGTGCGTCAGCGGGAACGGCGTCGCCGGCCTCAAGGATGATGACGTCGCCAACGACCAGATCCTCACTGGGGATCGAGATCTGATGACCGTCACGGAGAACCTTGCTTTGTGCCTTGGACATTTCCTGCAGGGCCTCAATGGCCTTTTCTGCCTTGCTCTCCTGGAATACGCCGAGGATCGCGTTGATCAGGACGACTGCCATGATGATCACAACGTCCGCGGGGAACTCCCAGTGTCCGCTGGCCACACCGTTGTAGATCTCCACGCCTGCGGAAATGGCTGCCGCAACGAGAAGGATAATGGTCATCGGCTCTGCCAGCTGCTTGAAGAAGCGGTGAAGGAGAGATTCCTTCTTGCCCTCGGCCAGCTTGTTCTTGCCATTGGCCTCCAGGCGCTTGCCTGCTTCCGCGGAGCTGAGTCCGTTTTCGGAGCTATTCAGCTCTTGGATCACGGATTCTTTGTCTTCGCAATAGAATTTCATGTTTTTCCTCCTAAAGAAAAATTTGATATCCCATAGATTATAGCACACAATCATTTGATTGTCAATAGAAATCGAACATTTTTTGAAAAATTATATCTTTATAAGGATAGGATATACCGCTGCTGACTTTTTTATAAGATCTTGTTTTGGAAAAAGGGGGAGGGAAAGAAGAAAAAGCAAGCCAAAAACGGTGTTTGGCTTGCTTTTTGTGTATGTCGGTTCGATCAAGGGAGCGGAAAGAGGATTATGCCTCGGGTTCCGCGTCGATCTCTGCGTCCTCGTCCTCCCAATCTTCCCAATCTTCCCAATCTCCCTCGGTTTCCAGCTCATAGCTGTCTGCATCTGCGGGAGCGGTGATCTCTACGGGAGAACCGAGCGTCTTATAGGTAATGGTAAAGACATAGTCGAGGCTGCCGATGAATTCCTGCGTCATGTTGAAGCTGT
>JAFOGE010000044.1 GCA_017386965.1 Clostridia bacterium | reverse complement strand
TCCCCCTGGCACATTCTTGCCAAGGTTCCAAAGCTCATAGGCTGAATACTGAACAGTGTTTTCATTCTTTCAGGTCTGATTCCTTTCGTTCTGATGCCGTATGTCTTTCCCGATCCTCGGGATAGGAAGCATCCTGCCTGCGGTCACTTCTTCTGCGCCGCGCAAGAAGCGCGGCCTCTACGATCTCCCGCTCCGAAAAGCGCTTGCGTTCTCCTCGGGAGATCTCATATTCTTCATGCCCCTTCCCTGCCAGAAGGATCAGATCTCCCTTCTCGGCGTGTAAAATGGCATATTCAATGGCTTGTTTGCGATCCGGAATCACGATCCTCTTCTGTGCGAGATCCATTCCGGAAAGGATCTGTGCCAGGATGTCTTCGGAATTCTCATCCCGACTGTTGTCTGATGTCAGGATCACAAAATCCGCATAGGCGCAAGCGATTCGTCCCATGATCGGCCGTTTGCCTGCGTCGCGGTTTCCGCCGCATCCAAAGAGAAGCACAATCCTCTCGCCCTCGCCGCAGATCTCTCGCGCCGTACGGAGAAGATTCTCCAAGGCATCCGGCGTGTGCGCATAATCGATCAATACGGTAAAATCCGCATCCACTCCAAGCGGAACGCGCTCCATGCGTCCCTTGATCCCCGGGAGTGAGGCGAGCGCCTCCTTGACCCGCGTGGGACGGATCCCCAATTCCATCGCGGCAACGGCGGCCTGCATGGAATTGGTTATGCTGAAGTGCCCGAGAATCGGGCAGAACAGCCGCAGGCTAAGATGGGCGGCCTCCAATCGGTATTGCACGCCCTCTCGTCCACTCCCGGAGAGAGGAAAGGCACTGTAATCCGCATTCCGCGATGCCGAGGAGCAGGTAACGACCCTTCCTTCGCCTTGACGGCGCATCCGCTCGGCATAGGGGGAATCGATACAGAGAACGGAGCAACGGCTCTGTGCAAAGAGGCTTGCCTTTGCGTCAGCGTATGCCTCCATCGTCTTGTGAAAATCCAGATGATCCTGTGTCAGATTGGTAAAAATCGAAAGCGCAAAGTGCAGAGGCGCGAGCTTTCCCAACGCCAGTGCGTGAGAGCTGACCTCCATCACAACGTACTCAACGCCATCCTTTTCCATTTGCGCAAGCAACCGGTAAAGCACCTGCGGATCCGGGGTGGTCATATTCGCCAGTGCATCACCCGAAGCACTCTCCAAGGGTCTTCCGCGCGACTCGCATCCCAAAGTACCGATCAATCCGCAAGGCAGATAGCAGGACTCCAGAATATGACGAAGCATATGCGTGATGCTGGTTTTTCCATTGGTCCCCGTAACGCCGATCAGCTTTAGATCCTTCCCGGGGAAGCCATACCAGGCGTGATAGAGAAATGCCGAAGCCCGTCTTGTATCCTCTGCCGCAAGGAGAAGCACATCCCCTCCGGGCGGCGGAAAGGACGCACCCTTTTCGGTCAGGATCACGGACGCGCCTTTCGCAATCGCATCCGGAATGCATTGATGCGAATCGGTATGCAGACCGCGAATGCAAATGAACAGACTTCCCGGAATCGTCTTTCGAGAATCAGTTTCTACGGACGTGACCGTCAGGTCCTCCGCATCAAGCGGCAGCTCAATTCCTGCCGCACGGCAAAGTGTGCCAAGCTTCACAGAATTCCCCTCCAAAAATGAAATCTGCTTTCACTTCCGGACAGAGAATCTGTCTTTTCTGATTAATCCGTATCCTCTAAGTAGAGGAGCTTGATCTCAACAACCGTTCCCCGCGGCACGACAGCGCCTGTCGGGATGGATTGGGAAACGACCTTTACGCCGCCACCCGTAAGATTTTTGGTTCCCTCAATGCGAATGTTCAAGCCTGCATTGATCAGTGCTTGATTGGCCGCCGCAGGGCTGAGCCCCTCCAAGTGCGGAACTGTTGCCATGGTTTCCTCGGGTTCCTTATCGGTATAGAGGATCACACGCCCCGCATTCTTTTCCACGATGGTATCCGCCTCGGGATATTGCTTGTAAACGATTCCGTCGGGATCGCCGACGAATTCGACCGTCAGGCCATATTGCTCACAAACCTTTTTCGCAACCGATCCGCGCCAATAGGTGCTGACGTTGGGGATCTTCACGGTCTGATTTTGCAGCTCTGCATCGGTATAAACGGCCTCCACGCCAAGATAAGGCAGGATGGCCTCCAGGACGTTTGCCACGTAGGGAGCGGCTACGGTGCTTCCGTAAAGCACTCCGGACGTCGGTTCGTCCACGATGATGACTACGGCATATTGCGGATTCTCGGCAGGCGCGAAGGCCACCGTCGAGCAAACGCAATCCTGGCTGACTGCGAATTCGCTGACCTCCCCCGTATATCCGCAAATATTACAGACGTATTTGGTGACACCGTCGATCTTCTTCGGTGCTCCCGTGCTGTCACACACGGGGCATTCGCGTTCCTTCTTCTCCGACGTTCCCGTCTTTGCTGCGATGCGGTAACCGGCAACGTAAGCATTCTTTGCTCCGCCGTCGCCCGAAACACCCTTCTCCAGAATGTCCGCCACCGTCTTGCAAACCGAGGAGCTGACAACCTGCCGACGCACCGAGGTACCGTAGCTTTCGATTACGGTTCCCTTGTCATCTGTCACAGAGGATACGGTGTGCGGTGTTACGAGATAGCCTCCGTTTGCCACGGCCGATACCGCGGTGATCTGTTGGATCAAGGTTACATTGAAGTTCTGACCAAAGGCGTAGATGGCCAGATCCAGATCGGTAAAGCTTTCCTCTGCCGCCAGAACACCGCTTCCCTCTCCGGGAAGATCGATGCCCGTTTTTTCCAGATAACCAAAGGCCTTGAGATAGCTGTAAAAGGTGTTTGTGCCAAGCTCCAACCCCACGCTCATCAAAACCGGGTTGCAGGACTGCTGGATGCCCTGAACGAAGGTCAAAGATCCGTGTCCGCCATGCTTGTGGCACTTGATCTTCTGCCCAAGAACGATCTTGTAGCCGGGACAGGAAAAGCTCTCGTTGAGAGTTACGACCGACTCCTCCAACGCCATGGACGCTGTGACAACCTTGAAGGTGGAGCCGGGAATGTAGGATTCCGTAATGCCCTTGTTCGACCACATCTGCAAAAGCAGAGCCTGCTTATGCGCTGCGTACTCCTCGCTTCCCTCGGAGTAGCCAACGTCAATCAGCTGCTGCGCCGACTGCTCATCCAGGGTCCAGGGGTCGTTGAGGTCGAAGCCGGGATAGACTGCCATTCCGAGGATCTCTCCCGTGTTGACGTCCATCACGATTCCCGCCGCGCGGTTCTGTCCGTTCGATTCGGTATAGGCGTTTCGCAGCTGCTCCTCAAGGGCGGATTGCACGAAAACGTCCAACGTGGAATTGACGTTATAGCCATCCTGTGCGGGAATGTATTCCTTATAGGTATAGGGCATTTCATCGCCTGAGGCATCCCGTGCGGTGATATATCGTCCGTTCGTACCCGCCAGGAGCTTATTGTATTTGTATTCCAAGCCGTAAAGCCCGGTTCCGTCGCTTCCTGTAAAGCCCAGAACGTGTGCGCCGAGCGAGGAATACGGATAGTATCGAGTGTGCGTGCTTTGCAGATAGACCATGCTTTGCAGACTGTAATCGTCGATGAATCTGCGAACCTGATCCGCAGTATCCTCATCCACCTCCCGTGCAATCGTGCGATCGAGATAGCGGGTGTATTCTGTCTGCTTCATAACAAATTCATAGGATACGTCAAGAATCGAGGAAAGGTGCTGCGCGATCAATTCATCCAGTCGGGTATCATCCCCCTCCTCCTTCAGCTCAACCTGTGCCGAGCGAATGGACGAGGGCGAAATAAAGATCCGATACGTACTGACATTAGTAGCCAGAAGCACGCCGTTGCGATCGTAGATGTTGCCGCGCGAGGCGTTAACGCTGGATTCCGTGGTCATCTGCTCAATGACCTTTTGCTGGTAATAATCGTACTGAACGGTCTGATATAAAAAAATACGAAGCAGCAATACCAAAAACAGGAGTCCCACGACCAAAAGCAAAATTCCTGCGCGTCTTGCGACGCGGGGATGAATCGGCTCGGATCGATTTGGATCGGGATGCAATTCCTTCAATTTCAGTTTCTCCTTTCCTTGCTTTTTGGGAAAGGCGAAGGAAGTCCCCCTCGCTTTGTTCCGCACTTCGTATTTATTCTATGGATACCGTTTCACTCTTATGACAGAATGCTCTTTATTTAATGCCAATGGCGCTCAAGAGCGCGGAAAGACTGATTCCTTCTCCACGCCCGTCCTCATAGGCCTCGATCACGTCTTCGCCGTGCAGAGTAACGTAATCCATACGGACATATTCCTCACCGATCATACCGTATTCGCTGATTGCAATATCACGAATCAAAAGCAGATCGCTCTGCACGTTCATATCCGCTTCCAGATCTGCAACCTCAGCGGCGACCGCATCGATCTCGACCGTCAGCGCGTTGAGCTTATCCTCGGCGCGTGTGATCATCACGTTGCTTGCGACGATCAGCATCAGGCACATCGCCACAACGATCAGGGATGCAAATGCCGAGAGCGGGAAGCTCTTGCGATTTGCGGAGGCGTCTGCCGCAGAGGGATCGAACCAGGTGGGAAAGCCCTCCTTGACTCTCTTGCAGATTGCCGCAGGAAGCGCGCGCGCTCCCTGAATCAGCTTTTGCTCGATCGGAGCAAGCGTTGCGTTTTCTACCTCCTCCAGCTCTGCAAGATCCCGAACGGGTGCCTCGGAGATTGGCTCCTCACAGACGGAAAAATCTACATCGGAAACGCGCAACCTGCGCGTTTCCGCAAAATAACGAATCAGATCGTCGCCGTCCATCGTATCCTTTCCTCTTCGGTAGATGCTCTCTACGGCACGATCCGTGTATTGCGACAATCGGTAAGCATCGGGAGCGATGGAACGGGTTTTCCGCTCACGCTTGATCTGCTCTCCGGCGTCGATCCTGACCGCCTTTGCGATTCCGCGGGAGGCATAACGCTCGGCAAGCGCTGCCATTTGCGGCTCCATCGAAACCTCAAGAGCACCAAATGACGTCGCCGTCGTATTCTCCATGCCTCTCACTTCCTCTCTTTTCTACAATATTATAATTTCTCCGCAATACGGAGCTTGGCGCTGCGGGAGCGCGGATTCTCCTCCAGCTCCTCTTTCGAGGGGAGCACCGGCTTTCGGGAGATCACCTTGACCGTCGGGCGCTTTCCGCATACGCAAACGGGAAAGTCCTTAGGGCAGGTGCAGCCGGATGCCAGGGAGGCAAAGGTCTGCTTGACGATGCGATCCTCCAGGGAATGGAAGGTGATGATCGCGATCCTTCCCCCGGGACGAAGCATCCCTACGGCGGACTTGATCGCGGGTGCGATCACATCCAGCTCCGCGTTCACTTCAATGCGCAAGGCCTGAAAGGATCGCTTTGCGGGATGGTGTCCGCCTTCTCTGGCTGCTGCAGGGATTGAGCGTTTGATGATCTCTACCAGTTCCCCTGTGGTTTCGATCGGAGCCTTCTCCCTTGCGTGAATGATATTTGCTGCAATGCGCGAGGAAAAGCGTTCCTCGCCATACTCAAAGAGGATTCGCCGCAGGGCGTCCTCCGGATATTCGTTTACAACCGTGCGCGCGGTCAAGGGATTGCGAACATCCATTCGCATATCCAGGGGCGCGTCTGCCTGATAGGAAAAGCCACGCTCTGCCGTATCCAGCTGATAGGAGGATACGCCGAGATCCATGAGCATTCCGTCAATCTCCGAGATGCCGAGAGAACGGCAAACCTCCTCGACCTGACAGAAATTGCTTCGAATCACCTGTGCGCGCTCTCCATAGACCGAGAGCCTTTGCGTCGCTACCGCTACGGCCGTCGCGTCCTGGTCGAGTGCCAGGAGCCTTCCGCCCTCTCCCAGTCTGGATGCGATCTCCGAGCTGTGTCCGGCTCCTCCGGCCGTTCCGTCCACGTACACACCGTCAGGACGGATGGCAAGAGCCTCCATGCATTCCTCCAAGAGAACGGGACGGTGCGAAAAGTTGATTTCTTCCATATTCCCCTCCTCCTGCTTCCCCGCGATTACAGCCCGAAGGACTCCAGCTCGCGGATCATTTCTTCAACGTTTTCGGTTTCTTTCAGTTTATTGTAGGATTCCTCAGCCCAGATCTCCGCGTAATCGTAGCAGCCGACCACAACAACATCCCGCTCGATCTCTGCGTACTGCACCAAATCCTTCGGGATCAGAATGCGTCCCTGCGAATCGGGAGTGACCTGCGCCATAGACGAGTTGAGGAAGCGAAGCACACGCTCTGCCAACCGTCTTTCCTGATTTTTGATGGGCGCGATGTAGCGGTCCCATTCCTCCTGAGAATAGATCTTAAGACATTTCTCGCGAAGATCCTTTACCAAAACAAAGGTCTGTCCAAGCTCATCACGCAGCTTTGACGGAATAAAAACTCTGTTTTTGGGATCGATGCCGTGACGGTATTCTCCACCGAGCATGATGTGCTTTCCTCCTTGCTTTGATTTTTTTGGTGTTTGGGGCAATTTCGCTCCACTTTGCTACATTTTGCTCCACTTTCCACCACTTTCACATATATTATACAGCATTATTTCCAATAACGCAATAGGTTTTTTGAAATTTTTTTCGATTTTTTTCGTTTTTTTTCAATTTTTTCTCCTGTTTTTCAAGCGGACATAGGAATCCATCCGCAAGCCTCCCTCGCTGCTGCCAAAAGCCACTTCT
>JAFOGE010000043.1 GCA_017386965.1 Clostridia bacterium | reverse complement strand
CCTTCTACGGACCGAAGCTTGACATTCAGATCAAGAACGTCTTTGGCAAGGAGGACACGCTGATCACCATTCAGATCGATATGCTGCTGGCAAAGAAATTTGGTATGGAGTACGTCGATTCCAACAACCAGATGGTCACGCCGTATATTATTCACCGTACCTCGATGGGCTGCTACGAGCGTACGCTCGCGCTCCTGATCGAGAAGTATGCCGGCGCATTCCCGCTCTGGCTCGCACCCGAGCAGGTTCGCGTTCTGCCGATTGGCGACGAGCATATCGAGTATGCCAAGAGTGTTACGGCGCGTCTTTCTGCCGCAGGACTGCGTGTGGAGCTTGACGATTCCTCCAATACCATCGGATATAAGATCCGTGCAACCCAGATGCAGAAGGTGCCCTATATGCTGGTCATCGGCGGCAAGGAGATGGAAACGGGAACGGTTGCCGTCCGCAACCGCGCAGCCGAAACGGTTACCAAGAGCGTGGAGGAATTCCTCGCCGACGCTCTGCTTGAGGTGGCAGAAAAGAGAAGATAACCCATTGTTTCCGACCGAGGCAAATGCGATGTCGTATTTGCCTCGGCTTTTTTTGCAGGGGAGGATTCCTTTGCCGGATTTTCTTTGAAAAAATGAAAATCGGCATTGACAGAAATTTGATTCGAATGTATAATAATATTCAGATAGAATATGAGTAAATTCGCTTACGGAGGTTAGGACTATGGAAAGGCTTTTGGAAATTTTGAAGCAGCTTCATCCCGACGTGGATTTTGAAAGCGCGGATGATTTGATCGGGGACGGAATCCTGGATTCTCTCGATATCGTGACACTGATCACCGAGATCAACTGCGTATTTGACGTCAGCATTCCCGCAGAGGAGGTCATCCCCGAGAATTTTGCCTCGGCCGACGCGATTCTGGCTCTGATCGAACGCCTCGACGAGGAATAATCGGATCGAAACGATGGCTTTTACATCCGCTTCTTTTTTGCTGTTTGCAAGCATCGCGCTCCTTCTTTACTATACTGTTCCCAGGCGTGGGCAGTGGATCGTGTTGCTTGGTGCAAGCTATCTTTTTTATTGGTCTGCGGGAGCGGAATATCTGCTCTTTATCCTCTATACCACCGCAGTGACCTATCTTTGCGCGCTCTTGATGCAGCGCCGCGCGGATGCAGAGGATGCGTGGGTCGCACAGCAGCGCGAGCTGCTGACCAAGGCAGAGCGGAAGACATTTCGTGCGCGGGAGAAGAAAAAACGCTTTTGGATCCTGCTTGCCGGTCTTGCTTTGGGCTTTGGAATTCTGGCGGTCGTCAAATATACGGCCTTCTTCCTGCGCGGGATCTCCTCCATCGGGGTCGCTCTTGGAGGCGCGCCGCTTTCCATTCCGTCCCTGCTTTTGCCGCTCGGCATTTCTTTTTATACCTTCCAATCCATGGGATACCTGATCGATGTTTACCGCAAAACGGTCAGGGCCGAGAAGAACCCTCTCAGGCTTGCTCTTTTCGTATCCTTCTTCCCCCAGCTGGGTCAAGGCCCGATCAGCCGATTTGACAGTCTGGCTCCTCAGCTCTTCGGAGAGCATCCCTTTGACGGCTTCCGCTTCCGAGCAGGGCTTGGGCGAGTTGCATGGGGATACTTCAAGAAGATGGTCGTGGCGGACACGGCAATGATTGCGGTCAAGGCGCTTGTGGAGAACAAGGACGGCGGCTTTACGGGAATTTACGTCTTTTTGCTGATCCTGTTGTATTCGGCGCAGATCTACGGCGATTTTACGGGAGGGATCGATATTACGATCGGTCTTTCCGAGATGCTG
>JAFOGE010000042.1 GCA_017386965.1 Clostridia bacterium | reverse complement strand
GTTTGATTTCAAGGTCTGCGCTGCCAGAAAAAAGCACGTCTGCGATGCAGACGTGCTTTTTTCAGCGAAATTCGCCCTTGGCGGTTAGGGGGTGCGTTCTTTATTTCTTGGTTCTTTTCTTTGTTGCGAGGGGATTCTTTTGCATGGCGCGTTCGATATCCGTGTTGCTGACGTGCGTATAGATCTGCGTAGTGTTGAGCTGCTCGTGGCCCAGGATCTCCTTCAGCACGCGCACGTCTACCTGCCCGGATTGATACATCAGCGTGGCGGCGGTGTGACGGAGCTTATGTACCGAATAGCCCTTGGCACCAAGACCGGCGGCGCGCAGATACTTGTAGACCATGGACTGAACCATCTTAACGCTGATTCGTTGATCCCGATTGCTCAAAAAGAGGGCAGGGTCATGCACGTGAGCGTATTTTTGACTCAATCGCTGGATCACGTAATCGCAAAGAGCCGTTTGGCAGGCTTGATTCAGATACACCACGCGCTCCTTTTTTCCTTTTCCCGTAACACGTACCGATTGAAAATCCGAATCCAGATCCCGAAGATTGATTCCAACCAATTCCGAAACACGCATTCCACAGTTGAGAAAGAGCGTCAGGATCGCGTAGTCACGGATTCTTGTCTTGGAATCCCGATCCTTTTCAACCGCATCGAGCAGACGCAGGGACTCATCCAAGGTCAAAACCTTGGGCAGACTTTTTGTGGGCTTTGGGGAATCAATATCCGAAGTTGGATTGTATTCCAAATAATGCTTTTTGTTGACCAAAAAGCGGTAAAGAGAACGGATTGCCGAAAGCTTACGGGAACGGGCGGCCCACTGATTCTCGCGTGTATTGTTGACATAGTAAAGGAAATCGTAAAGGTCCTCTGCGTGGATCTTTTCCAGCTCCTTCAGTCCAACATGGCTGATATCCAGCTTTGTAAATTCCTCGGAGTGCGGGTCAATATCCTTTTCCCGCGCGACCAGATAGCGGAAGAAGGTACGCAGATCCAAAAGGTATTCCTCGACCGTCTTTTGAGAGCAGCCCTGGATGGAGGACTTATAGGAAGCGAATTCTTGAATCAGGGCAGAGAATTCCTTGACAGAGATCAACTGTGCCATGACCATCCTCCTTTCTTTTTTTGACCGATTTGTGAAGGTTCTGTTAGAAAACCGCGCACATGCAGACATCTTCTCCTATATTATAGCACACATCGTGATATTTTAGTTGATAAATTGTAAATTTTTCTATGCTGCGGTTGCTTTCGTCATCGGTTTTCGGTATAATATAGGTAATCCTTTGGAGGTATATCATGAAAGCTTTTTTTAAGAATTACTCCTATGACATGCTCAAAATGTTCCTCAATCAGTTTGGAACGGCGATTTTTGGATTCTCCTTGGCACTGGCCGCGGGGAAGGCACAAAGCGCAGTCCTGCGCAACATTACAAGTGTTGCGGCGATTCTGTTCTATCTTTTCCTGCTCTATACCATGACCTGGGACATCGGCTACCGTGATCGCGTTTCCGTTGAATCAGGACGTAAAAAACGCAACCGCCTCACCGGATGCTGGATCGCACTTTGCGCAAATTCCTTGAATTTGCTTTTTGCAGTGTTTATCATGCTGGGTTCTGTGATGGAGAGCGCCGCTGTCGGTACGCTTGGAAGCATTGGGGCTTTCGGTGCTACGGTACTTGAGGGAATGTACGTTGGTATTCTTGCCAATTCCGTTGGCGGAGTTCCGCTCAATTCTCACTGGTGGATCTATTTTGTCATTCCCATTCCTGCGATTTTGGTTTCTGCTATCGCCTATAATCTGGGGTTGTACGATGTAAAATTCACGTCCGGCTTCAGCTCTTACGTCAATGAAACCGAGCGAGAGCGGATGCAGGAAAAAAGACGCAAGCGTTAATCTATTCAAAAAAGGTGTTCCCGATGCGATTTTGCACACGGGAACACCTTTTTTTCGTCAATCCTTTTGTTCCAACTCCTCAAAGAGCTTCATTTGATCACTTGCCGATGAGCGGGGAGCATGATAGGGAAGGCCAAGATGCTCATAGGCCAGACGTGTGACGCAACGTCCTCTTGGAGTACGGCTCAAAAATCCGATCTGCATCAGATAGGGCTCGTACATATCCTCCAGCGTCACCGCCTCCTCGCCAACGGTTGCGGCCAAGGTTTCCAGCCCCACAGGACCGCCCTCGTAGAATTTGATGATGGTTTCCAGCATCCGTCTATCCACGTTGTCCAGTCCCAACTGGTCAATTTCAAGCTTGTTCAGAGCATAATTTGCGATCTTGGAGTCGATTGCGCCGTCTGCCATGATCTGTGCAAAATCCCGCACACGCTTGAGCAGTCGGTTGGCAATGCGCGGTGTTCCGCGCGAGCGACCGGCAATCTCGATCGCGCCGTCGTCCGAGATCTCCATGCCGAGAATTCCTGCGTTCCTGCGGACGATGGTAGCGAGCTCCTCCGGGGTATAAAGCTCAAGCTTGAGGATCACGCCGAAACGGTCGCGTAAGGGCGTGGTCATTTGCCCGGCACGTGTAGTCGCACCGATGAGTGTAAAGCGCGGCAGATCGATGCGGATGCTGCGCGCAGAGGGACCTTTTCCGATGATGATATCCAGCGCGTAATCCTCCATTGCAGGGTACAGGATCTCCTCAACGGAGCGGGAAAGACGGTGGATCTCGTCAATAAAGAGAACGTCCCCCTCGTTCAGATTGGTCAAGATGCCGATAGTCGAAATATCATCTTTATCCCATCCGGGCGTCGAGATCTTCTCGTCCCTCACAGAGGCACAGTTGCGTAACGTTGTTGCACCGGAAAAAGGGCTTTTCATTGCCGAAAGCCCCAAGGTTATACGCGTAGC
>JAFOGE010000041.1 GCA_017386965.1 Clostridia bacterium | reverse complement strand
GGAGTAGGACTCCGCCCGTCTTGTAGGAAGAACAATTAGTACTCTGCGTTGAGCAGGGTAATGCCGTCGATGCGGATATCGAAGTAGGGAGCGGAACGGAACTCAGACTCGTGGAAGTATCCGTCAGCGATTACCTCAGTATCGGGGGTGTAAGCAGCATCGGTGTTAACATCAGCCATGTAAGAGGTCAGAGTCTTGCCCTCAACGGTGAAGGTAGCGGTGTCAAAGACATGGATCTCGCCGCTCTGGAGCTTGCCTGCAACCTCCTTGAGCTTTGCAAGAGTGCCCTCTGCAGCTGCCTTCTCATTGATACCGGTCAGAACAACGGAGCCCTCGTGAGCCTCGCCGCACCAGTCGTTCACGATTGCAGTGCCCTGGCATACGCTCTTGATCATGTAGAGGAAGTAAGGGGACCAGTCGATCTTAGAGGAAACGATGAAGGTGTTGGGGCAGGAATCTGCGGTGCTTCCGTTGTAGGAAACGTTGGGAACGTTTCTCTCCTCGCATGCGGAGGGAGCGCCCATGGAGTCTGCGTGCTGGCTGATCAGTACACAACCGTTATCCATCAAAGCGTTAGCGGCGTTCTTTTCCTTGATCTCATCATACCAGCTACCGGTGAACTGAACGTCCATGGTAACGGTGGGGCAAACAGACTTTGCACCAAGATAGAAGGAGGTGTAGCCGGAGATAACCTCAGCGTAGGTGAATGCGCCAACGTAGCCCATCTTTGCCTTGTCAGCGGTGATCTTGCCCTCAGCGATCATTTCGTTCAGCTTCAGACCTGCTGCAACGCCTGCAAGGTATCTGCCCTCGTAAATGGGAGCAAATGCGTTGTGGAAGTTGGCAAGGTCCTCAGTGTGGGCCATGGTACCGGTTGCGTGGCAGAATTGAACGGCAGGGAACTCCTTTGCTGCCTTGATCATATAGGACTCGTGACCGAAGGAGTCTGCAAAGATGACCTTGCAGCCTGCATCCACGAGGTCTGCTGCTGCCTCGTAGCAGTCGTTGGACTCGGGAATGTTCTTCTTGAAGATGACCTGCTCGTCCGTCAGACCCAGAACGGTCTTAACCGTGTTGACGGCGTTGATGAAGTTGAGGTCATAGGTGGAGAGCTCGTCGTGGAGAAGGATGAAGCCAACCTTGAAATCCGCAGGGATATCAAAGTCCTTCTGCAGTTCTACTGCGGGGAGGGGAGACTCTGTCAGAGTAGCCTCTGCATCGGGGTCTTTGTTGCAGGCGGCAAGGCCGGCACCCAGAGCAAGGACCATGATCAGTGCCAGAGCGAGGGAGAGAAGTTTTTTGAACATGATGATGTTCCTCCTAAAAGTTTTTTATTTACGGGAGCTGAGGCTCCAATAAATCGGTTGGGAGAAGGGGATCAGCAAAAGCGGATGCCGTCCGCAACGCTCATCGAGGCTACGCGGGCAAGCGCCTCTACGCGCACACCCATGGAGCGGATCAGATCACCGCCGCCCTGGTAGGCCTTTTCGATGGCGACGCCTGCGCCGACCACGGTAGCACCGGCTTGTCCGCAAAGGTCGATCAATGCGTTCAGCGCAGAGCCGTTGGCAAGAAAGTCGTCGATGATCAGCACGCAGTCCTTTTCGTCCAGATAGCGCTTGGAGACGATCACGTCGTGGTCGCTGTTATGCGTGTAGGAATGCAGACGGGAGACAAGCAGGTCGCTTCCTACGTTGCTGCTCTTGCTTTTCTTGGCAAAAAGCACGGGACAATGAAAAAATTGCGCTGTAAGACAAGCGATACCGATACCACTGGCTTCAATGGTCAGGATCTTGTTTACACCGCAATCCGCGAATAACCGATAGAATTCTTCTCCAAGCTTGCACAGCAAATCCACATCCATGCGGTGGTTCAGGAATCCGTCCACCTTCAGGATGTCTCCGTCAAGAATCTTACCTTCATTAGAGATGGTTCTCTCCAAAAGCTCCATGATGATTTTCCTCCTGTGCCGTTGGAAACTAAAATCTAACAGTCAAATATTAAATACATAATCATTATATAACAAAGTATTGCAAAAATCAATAGATATAAATAGACAAAAATCGGTCTTTTTTGGCGGTACAATCCGTTATTTTGCCGAAAAAGAGCGCTCTTTGGAGAGAATTATCCCTCCGAAGAGCGCTTTTTTTGCGTTTATTGATCGTCGTCCAACTTGAGGACGGCCATAAAGGCCTCGGGAGAGACCTGAACGGATCCCAGCTGGCGCATCTTCTTTTTGCCTTCCTTTTGCTTTTCCAGCAGCTTCTTCTTTCGGGTGATGTCACCGCCGTAGCACTTGGCCAAAACGTCCTTGCGCATGGCCTTGACCGTTTCGCGCGCGATAACCTTCGTTCCGATGGCAGCCTGGATCGG
>JAFOGE010000040.1 GCA_017386965.1 Clostridia bacterium | reverse complement strand
GCTCCCTACAAACTTCCCGGAAAACGAGGATTTTGAGATATATGCGCAGATGATCGCGGCAAAGGAGGTCGGGGGAGACTTCTACGACTTCTACAAGCTGAACGATACCACGGTCGCGTTTCTTGCCGCTGACGTGTCGGGCAAGGGAATTCCCGCAGCGATGTTTATGATGACCGCCAAAACCATTCTCAAGGACCTTGCCGAGAGCGGCATGGCAGTAAATGACATTTTCACAAAAGCCAACGAGAAGCTTTGCGAAAACAATGAATCCGGCATGTTTGTTACTGCTTGGATGGGAATTTTGGATTTGACCACAGGAAAATTGCACTTTGCAAACGCAGGACACAATCCTCCTCTGTTGAAGCGTGCAAACGGCGATTTTGAGTATCTCAAGACCCGTGCGGGATTCGTTCTCGCAGGCATGGAGGGTATACGCTACCGTGCCGGTGAGCTGATGCTCTATCCCGGAGATCGGTTGTTCTTATACACCGACGGCGTACCGGAGGCAACGAATACCGAAAACAAGCTTTACGGAGAGGATCGGCTCCTAGCCTTTATGAACCAAAACGCTTCGGACGAAGCAACTGCGTTTTTACCGGCCCTGAAAGCCAATATCGATGAATTTGTGGGGGAAGCACCGCAGTTCGACGATATTACGATGCTGATGTTTGATTATAAACCGAAACAAGGAGGTGCGCACATGACGTATCAAACCTTTCCTGCAAAGATCGAGGCACTGTCCGATATCCTCGGATTCGTGGATCAAACACTGGAAAGCTGCGAATGCCCTATGAAAATTCAAACGGCGATTTGCGTTGCGATCGAGGAGGTATTCGTCAATGTTGCCCACTATGCCTACGGAGATGGCGAGGGAGAAATGGCGCTTGGCATCGGATTTGATCCCGAAAGCCGCGAGATGACCTTCCGAATGACCGATCGCGGAATCCCCTTCGATCCGCTGCAAAAGCCGGATCCGGATATTACGCTCTCGGCCGAGGAGCGTGAGATCGGCGGTCTTGGCATCTTCATTACGAAGAAAACGATGGACACGGTAACCTACGCTTACGAAAACGGCGAAAACATTCTGACTATGATGAAAAAAATTTAAGGAGATTTAGAGTTATGACGATCGAAATCAAAAGAAATGCAGAAGAAACAGTGATCGAGCTGGTAGGAAGACTCGACACCACCACCGCTCCCGCCCTGGATAACACGATCAACAACGACATCAAGGATACGAAGAGCCTGGTTCTCGATTTGAAGCAGCTGGAATATATCTCCAGTGCAGGTCTTCGCGTGCTTCTCAGCGCACAGAAAAAAATGCAGCGGATCGGCTCTATGAGGGTAACGAATGTTTGCGAAGAGGTTATGGAAGTATTCGAGATGACCGGCTTTGCCGACATTTTAACAATTGATTGATAAAAAGAAAAACAACCGAAAAAGGAGAAAAACATGAAATCCAACGTATGTAAAATCGAAAACGGTGTCAGAGATCTGGATGCGATCCTGAAGGAAAGTGAAAGAGTAGCGGAATATAACGGTCTTAACCACAAGCAGGCTCTGCAGCTTCGCTTGCTTTGCGAGGAGATTGACGGAATGCTTCCGAACGTCATTGACGATTTTGAGGGGGAGCTTTGGATCGATTTCGCGGACGGCGTATGCAAGGTCAATGTTTCGATCGAAATTCCCGAGTTCAATGCCAGCAAGAAGGCTGAGCTGATCGCAATCGCAAAGAACAAGAAGAACGCCGCTGCGGCCGGACTTGTCGGTAAAATCCGCAACGCGATTGAGAATTTCTTCCTGGACGAGGAGAGCGTGGGAACTCTCGCCTTTGCAGAAACGGAGCTGGGACTGTCGGCCGGATATTATGAAGGCGTAGACTATGCTTACCATTGGAGAATGCAGGAATACAGAAGCTTCGTACAGAAGGAGGAGCAGGCCAAGGAATGGGATGAGCTTGAGAAATCCGTCATTGCGTCTGTGGCAGACGACGTCATCGTTGGCGTAAAGGGAAAACGCGCAGAAATCGTCGTTGTGAAAACGTTTGCATAAGGAGAGAAACATGAAGGTTGATGTTACGAACAATAACGGAGTCCTGACCGTAGCTCTGGACGGTCGCTTGGACACCACCACTGCTCCCGAATTGGAGAAGCTTCTCTGCGAGAATTGTGCGAATGCGACCGCATTGATCCTGGATTGCGAGAAGCTGGTGTATATTTCTTCCGCCGGGCTGCGTGTGTTGCTTACCAATCAAAAGAAAATGAAGGGCGCCATGAAGCTGATTCACGTTTGCGAGCTGGTCATGGAGGTCTTTGAGATGACCGGCTTTGCCGATATTCTGGTGATTGAATAATGGAGCTTGTGAGCGAGGCGATCCGATTTGCGGCAAAGGCGCACGATGGGATGCGCCGCAAAAAAAGCGATACTCCGTATATTCTTCACCCCATGGAGGCGGCCGTGATCGTAGGGAGCATGTCCGAGGATCAGCACCTGATTGCTGCCGCGGCCTTGCATGACGTTGTTGAGGATGCAGGCGTTTCTCTTCGGGAAATTGAAGAAAAATTCGGAGCGCGTGTGCGGGAGCTGGTGGAGGCGGAAACCGAAGACAAGCGGGCAGACCTGCCTCCTGCCTCCACCTGGCGTATCCGCAAGGAAGAATCTCTCGACGTGCTGAAAAGCACGGACGACATCGCCGTGCTGATGGTGTGGCTTGGTGACAAGCTGGCCAATATGCGCGCGATCCATCGGGATTTTCAGGTGGAGGGCGATGCGATGTGGCAGCGATTCAATCAAACGAATCCTTCCGAGCAAGCCTGGTATTATCGCTCCATTGTGACATTGACCGAGCGTTTGTCCGATACCGCGGCATGGCGTGAATACAAGGCTCTGACAGAGCTTGTATTTGGAACGGAGAATTAAAATGGACATTACCTATCGCATAGACCAAGAGATCCTGTATATCGCCGTAGAAGGAAGAATGGATGCTTCCAATGCGGATGAGGCAGAAGAAAAAATCTTCCACATCAAAAACGCCAACCCCGTGAAGCATACCGTTTTGGATGCCGATCTGCTGGAGTACATCTCTTCTGCAGGCCTGCGTTTGCTTTTAAGACTCCGAAAGGAAGAGCCGGAGCTTGCCATCGTGAACGTGGCTCCCGACGTTTATGAGGTTTTGGATATGACCGGATTTACCGATATGGTTCGGATTGAAAAGGCATATCCGAGGATGAGCGTCCAGGGGTGTGAGTTTCTTGCGAAGGGAGCGAACGGTGCCGTTTATCGTTACGATAAGGAAACCATCCTCAAGGTCTATTTTGCAAAGGACGCTCTTCCCGAGATTCAGCAAGAGCGTGAAAATGCAAGACGCGCCTTCGTGCGCGGTATCAATACGGCCATTCCTTACGGGATTGTTCGTGTGGGAGATGGCTACGGTACCGTGACGGAGCTCTTGAATGCGGTCAGCGTAACGCAGCTGATTCGCAACAACCCGGGGGATCTGTCAGAGGCGGCAGGGTACTATATTGGTATGCTGAAAAGCATTCACGCCATTGAGGCGGAGGACGGCGAATTTCCCGATATGAAGGAAATTGCTCTGCGTTGGGTGGATGCCGTTGCCTTGCATATTCCAAAAGAGCAGGGAAAGAAGCTTCGTGCGCTCATTGAGGCAGTGCCAAAGCAGAATACACTGCTGCACGGGGATTATCATACCAATAACATTATGGTGCAGAACGGTGAGCCGTTGCTTGTGGATATGGATACGCTATGTATGGGACACCCTGTGTTTGAGCTTGGTTCGATGTTCAATGCGTTTGTGGGGTATTCCGAGCTGGACCACCGGGAGGTGATGCGCTTCTTTGGCTATGACGTTGAAACGGCCGGAAGGTTTTGGGAGCTTGCTCTCAAAATGTACCTTGGAACGGACGACGAGGCGGTGTGCCAAGGCGTTGCGAAAAAGGCAATGGTCATTGGTTATACACGCATGCTTCGCCGTGCGGCGAGCCGCCCCGACGATGCGGTTAGCCCTGCAAGAATCGCCCGGTGCAAGGAAATGTTGGCCATCCTTCTTGAAACAACAGACAGCCTTTGCTTTTGATTGAAAGGGATGGAGAGGATGCATCTTGAAACGGAGCATTCCGATCTGCAATTTGCATCCGTACATAATAATGCCGTAACACCTTGCGAGCAAAGCAGGGTGTTACGCGCTGCTTTTGAGGATAGAGGGCAGGAAAGCTGCCCCGAATTTAGGATGATGGATAAAATATTATTTTTGAACGCTTGTATAAGACCTTGCTCCCGAACCCTGGAGCTGGCGGAGGCCCTTTTGCAAAGACTGCAGGGGGATATTCGGGAGGTGCGCCTGCAGGAAGCATCCTTCTCTGCGTTAGACCTTGATGGGATGGAGAAACGACATCGGGCGGCGCAGAATCAGGATTTTTCGGATGCGCTCTTTGATGCGGCAAAGCAGTTTGCCGATGCGGACATTCTCGTGATTGCCGCGCCCTACTGGGATCTGATGTTTCCTGCGGTGCTGAAAACGTATCTGGAGAACGTTACGGTTTCCGGCATTACGTTTTACTATTCCGAGCAGGGCAGGCCGCAGAGCCGTTGTCGGGCAAAACAGCTGTATTATGTGACTACGGCCGGTGGCTTTATCGGGCAGAACGATTTCGGCTTTTCCTATATCAAGGCATTGGCACAAAATTTCTTTGGTATTACGGAGATCCACCGCTATGCAGCGGAGGGGCTGGATGTGTTCGGGGCCGACGTGGAGGAGATCCTGCGCAAGACGAAGCTGGAAATGATGGCGCAATTTGAGGAGAATGTATGAATTTTAGACCCAATCCCTTGCTTTACGGTGCGAACAAGGATTTTTTCAGCACCTTTCGCCTTGCCATACGGATGCGCTCGACTGTGGATTACGATGTGCTATCTCGCTCCGTTGCGAGGGCGATGGCGCGGTATCCGTATTTTTGCGTTTCCCCCGAACGGGAGGGGGAGGAGCTTGTATTGCGCTATAACGAGCGTCCCTTGCCCGTGTTTCCCGACGATCGCACGGTGCGCTTGGGCAGTGAGGAGAGCCGAGGACATCTTCTCTCCTTCGGTTGCAAGGATAACACCATCTTTCTCGATGCCAGTCACTATCTTGCAGATGGAATGGGGATCGATCCCTTGATGAAGACGCTGCTCTATTCCTACGTTTCCGAGCGTTACGGCACGGAGGGCTTGCACACGGAACGGATCCGTATGCCCGACAGTCCCGTTTGCCCGGAGGAGTACGCTTACCCCTTTCCGAGCAGCGCGATGGATACGGGGGAGCTACCCCTTCTTCCGTCGGCACCCACCGAGGTGTATGGCTTGGATCCCGATGCGTTTGATCGAGAAGGCCTTTACGCTTACCATTTGCACATCCCGCAGAAGGCAATGATGGAAAAGGCGAACTCGTCGGATGGCAGTCCGGTTTCCTTCCTTTCGGTCTTGCTCTACCGAGCGCTTCACCGTCTTGATCACAGGATTGACAAGCCGATCGTAGCGCATGTGCAGCACCAGTACCGTTCTGTCCTGCAGGCGCCGATGAGCCATCATAGCCTGGTCAGCTACATTCCTGTGACCCTCTCGCCCCGTATGAAGGGATGGGACGTAGAAAAGCAGAACACCGTTGTGCGCGGGCAGATCCTCCTCAAGGGTGGAAGGGAGGCTGACGTTGTATCGGTCAACCGACTGATCGAGGCCTTTCCGAGCCATGCGCCGCTTGCCGAGCGGAAGGAAGCGATGGCGCACTATGCAGAGAACAGCATCGGCGGAAAAACGTTTGGCATCAGCTACGTTGGAAGAATGGATTGGTGCGGTCTGGAGCGCTATGTGGAAGATCTGCATCCCTACATTGGCGAGAAGCACACACAAAACCTGCTGATTCTTGAGGTCATGACGGTCGGCGAGGATTTTTCCTTGACCCTGATGCAGAGCGGGCGCGGTGAGAAATACCGGGATGCCTTTCTGGAGGAGATCTCAGCACTTGGGATTCCCGTGCGTCTTGTGGGCGAGGAACGATATGCACTAAGTAACACCGACTTACCTCTGGAATAAAAGGTAAGAAAACAGAACCAATCAAGCAATTTTATTTACCATTTTTTGATTCAAAGGAGCTTTGATATGAAAAGCAGAATGATCGCGATGCTCGTTTGCGTGCTACTGCTGGTCGGCATTGTGCCGGTATCGGCCTTTGCGGCGACCAACGATGCTATTGTTATCCTTTACGAGAACGATGTTCATTGCGTCGTGGAGGGCTACTCTAAGCTTGCAGCAATGAAAAAGGAATTGCAGGAAACCTATCCCTACGTTGGTGTGGTTTCCGGCGGTGACTATATTCAAGGAACCAGCCTTGGCGTTGTTTCCAAGGGAGAATATATCGTAAACCTGATGAACCTCGTGGGATACGATGCCGTAACTCTTGGGAACCATGAGTTTGACTATCATCTGAATCGGCTTGAAGAATTGGTTGGAATGATGAACACAAAGCCGATTTGCTGTAATTTCCAACGGATCGGTGAGGACGAGCCGCATTTTAAGCCGTATTCCATTGTATCCTACGGAGAGATTGACGTTGCCTATATCGGCATTACGACACCCTCTACGATCACCACCTCCTCTCCCGCGCAATTCAAGGACGAAAACGGCGATTTTATCTATACCTTCCATGAAACAGACCTGTATGATACCGTGCAGGATCAGATTGATTCTGCCAAGGCAGAGGGGGCGGACTATATTATCGCGCTTTCTCACATCGGGTATGCGGAGGACGACATCTACGGAGATTTGGAGGATATTGAGGATCTGATCCAAAACACCGACGGATTTGACGTGGTGCTGGATGCACATTCGCACAGTGTCATTGAAGGGAAAACCCTCGTTGACGAAGGCGGAAACGAGGTTCTCCTCAGCTCTACGGGAACCAAGTTTGCGTATATCGGCAAGCTTACGATTTCGGACGGAGAATGTAAAACCGAGCTGATCAAAACGGAGGATTATGCGAAGACCGATCCGATCGTGGATGCTTATATTCAGCAGATCTACGAGGAGTATTCCGCTCTGGGGGACCGCAAGGTGGCTGTTAGTGAGGTGGATCTCATCATACAGGATGCCGACGGAAACCGTCTGGTGCGCCATACCGAAACCAATCTGGGAGATCTGTGCGCGGAGGCGTTTCGGAGCGCCGTCGATGCAGACATCGGATACATCAACGGAGGCAACCTCCGATCGACCATTCCAGCCGGTGATATTACGGTCAATCATCTATTAAACGTTTTGCCCTTCAACAACACAGTGGTATTGGCAGAGGTCAGCGGTCAAACGCTCAAGGATATGATGGAAATGGCCATGCGGATTTGGCCGCAGGAGAACGGAGCCTTTCCGCATCTTTCGGGCCTCACCTTCTCAGTGAACACGAGCATTCCGTCCTCTGTTGTATTGAATGAGCAGGAAGAATTTATAGGCGTTTCCGGAGAGTACCGCGTATATGATATTAAGGTATCCAATCGGGAAACCGGGGCATACGAGCCGCTTGATTTAACGAAAACCTATACGTTGGCTGCATCCAATTTCTTCTTGCTCGAGCACGGAAGCGGCATGAAGATGCTGGAGGACGCCGTTATTTTGCAGAACGACGGCATATTGGACATTGAGGCATTGGAGCGCTATATCGCGGAGGATCTCGGCGGTGTTGTCGATGAGAGATACGCAGACGCAACGTTGAATATTACGTTTACGGAGGGGGAGCTGATTCCTCCTGAGAATGAAACCGATCCAACGGATGAAACCGATCCAACGGATGAAACCGACGAACCCGAAGAAACCGAAGCGGAATCCGGCACAGAGGGTGACGGATCCAACGAAAAGGGAGCGCCGGACTCCACTCTGTTGATCGTTTGCATTGTGCTTGGAGCGATTCTTGCTTTGGCAGTGGTCTTTTTTGCAGTAAGAAGATACCTTGTAAAGAAATAAGATTTTGTATATGGAACGCTGGCGAGGCGGGGGTGTTACGGCTCCTGCCTCGTTTTGCTTGCAAAAAAGCTCTTGTCTTCCGAGGTGTCTTGTGCTATAATGAAACAAAGAATTGCGGCGGATGGCCGCGAAGGGAGGGACTTCGATGCAAAAGCAGACGGTGCGCGTGCTTTGCCTGTGTCTTATGGTTGCGCTCCTTGCATCCCTTGCGTCCTGCTCGTCGGAAGGGGATGGGGAGGATATTACGGACGAAACGGTTGTTCTGGAGATGAACGCCGACTATGCGCTCTCCGAAACGCTTCCGCCGGGGGAGGGAAGACGCGTCAAGGTCATTCTTCTTCTCGGGCAGAGCAACGCGAGCGGAAGCTCGATCGTTCAGTGTCTGGAGCAAACGGCCGACCCGGAGGATTTTGAGCGGTACCGTGCAGGATACCCTTCGGTTTTGATCAACTATTGCATCGACGATCACAACGCCTGCTCACAGGGCGAATACCTCCCCGTGGATCTGACCTGCGGCGCGGCCGAGGGCTTCTTTGGACCTGAAGTGGGCATGGCGGACACGCTCGCGGCGGCCTATCCCGACGAAACGGTTCTGATCCTCAAATACACCATGTCGGGCTATTCGCTGCACCATCACTGGCTTTGCGCGGGAGATCGGGGCTCGATCTACAACGCCTTTCTTCCCTTTGTTACGGAGAACATGGAGCATCTTTTATCTCTCGGCTACGATGCACGCATCGGGGCGATCTGCCGGATGCAGGGCGAATCCGATACCACGGACTTTAAGGGGGAACGCTATTTTGACAACCAGTGCGACTTTGTTTCCTATCTGCGAGAGGATCTTGCTCCCTACGCCGAGGAGGGTGGGATCTACTTTATCGACGCGGGCATCTCGGACGGACCCTATTGCGAGCCTGCCTATCCTGCCGTCAACGAGGCGAAGCGGCGCTTTTCCGAGCTTTCGCCTCTGAATCTCTATTTTTCGACCATCGATGAGGGGTTGACCACGCTCTACGAGCCCGAAGGGAACCCCGACTACGGACATTACGATGCGCTTTGCGAGATCCGCCTGGGTCAGCTTTTTGCCGAGCGCATAATCGAGAGCGATCGCGTGCGCGCGGAATAAGCGACGGCAGAGCAAGGAGGGAAACCCATGAGTGAGATCCAAAAATACGATGAGAATTTTCGGGAGAGCAGCAAGATCAACAAGCCCGATCTTCGCTTCTACGATGCTCTGCAGCCCCCGTTTTCGTTGCATGGTGTCTATTATGACGAGGCAGACGGACGCTTTCGCCGTATGCCTGGAGAGATTGCCGAGCGTGTAAGTCCCGGTGTTGCACATTTGCACCGCAACACGGCGGGCGGACGTCTTCGCTTTTGCTCCAACGGAAGATACGTAGCTATTCGCGCCGAGATGGATCATATCGATCGGATGGCACACTTTCCACTCACGGGCTCTGCGGGCTTTGACCTCTACGGTAAGCGAGAGGGCAGCGAGGAGGAGTACCTCGGCACCTTTGTGCCACCCCTGGACATGACCGACGGCTATGAGGAATGCATTGCGTTCTGGTCGCGAAACTCTCTGCCGCGCACGCGCGATATGGTGGAGTTTACCTTGCATTTTCCGCTTTACAGCTGTGTCAAAAGACTCTGGATCGGGCTTCCCGAGGGGGCGGAGCTTCTCTCCGCCGCGCCCTATCGGATCGAGCATCCGGTGGTCTATTACGGCAGCTCGATCACCCAAGGGGGATGCGCCTCACATCCCGGTGCGGCCTATCCCGCGATCCTTTCAAGGCGCCTTGGATGCGATCACATCAACCTCGGCTTTTCGGGAAGCGCCAAGGGCGAGGAGGAGATGGGCCACTATCTTGCAGGCTTGCAAATGAGTGCGTTCGTCTATGATTACGATCACAACGCGCCAACTGCCGAGCATTTGCGCTTGACACACGAGAGGCTCTTTTTGCAGGTTCGTGAAAAGCATCCCTCGCTTCCCATTTTGATGATGACGGCGGTTTCTTTGCCTCGTTGCTTTGATGACCGCGCCGCACGCAAGGAGATTATCCTTGATACCTACCGCAGGGCGGTGGCGCGTGGCGACCGAAACGTTTATTTCCTGGACGGAGGCGAGCTCTTTGCTCGCTACGGAAATGAGGGAACGGTAGAAGGGTGCCACCCGAACGATCTCGGATTTTTCATAATGGCCAACGCCGTGGAAAAGATCCTTTTTCTTAAACTTTTCTTTAAGCAGATTTACAATCGCTTCGCCAAGTTCAGTGGGTACGAGCTGCTTTGCTTTTCTTTCAACATACTCACGCTTGGTGATGGTTGAAATGATTGTAGCATAGGTACTCGGTCTGCCTACGCCGTTTTCTTCAAGGGTCTTGATAAGAGACTCTTCTGTGTATCTTGCGGGAGGCTGAGTGAAGTGCTGGTCGGGTGCAAGCTCCTTAAGCTTGACTGCTTCACCGCTGACAAGACCGTCGGGAAGCTTTGATTTCTCATCG
>JAFOGE010000039.1 GCA_017386965.1 Clostridia bacterium | reverse complement strand
GTTTGCCGTTGCTCCGAGTGTAAGGGAGCGGGCGGAAGCGGTGTGGAAACCTGCTCGGTCTGCCACGGATCGGGTCAGGTAAGTCGAGTGCAGCGCATGGGAGGAATGTCCTTCCAGTCTACTGCTCCCTGTGATGCTTGCCGCGGACAGGGAAAGATCATTAAAAATCCTTGCTCCAAGTGCCGTGGCAGCGGCATGTCGCGTGAGGCAAAGCGTCTGACGGTTTCGATTCCTGCCGGAATTGATAACGGAGAGCGCATTGCGCTTCGCGGTCAGGGAAATGACGGACGCAACGGAGGCCCTGCGGGAGATCTGATCATCACTGTGGCGGTGCGCAATCACAATTTCTTCATGCGCGAGGGCTATCACATCTTCTGCGAGATCCCGCTCACGGTTGCCGAAGCAACGCTGGGGGCTGAGATTGACGTTCCCACCCTGGAGGGGACCGTCAAATATACCATTCCCGAGGGGACGCAGCCGGGAACGGACTTTACCCTGAAGGGGAAGGGAATTCCCTATGTCAACGGCAACGGACGCAGGGGAGATCTGATCTTCCGTGTAACGGTTGAGATTCCCAAGGGATTGAACAAGAAGCAGAAGGAAGCCATGCGCGCCTTTGCGGAGTGCTGCGATGAGAATCAGTATGCAAAGCACAAGCAGTTCTTCAAGAAAATCTTTGGACAGAAATGAGAGAATATGGATCAGGATTACGTATGCGGTGACTACGGCACCGAAACGCAATGGACGCAGATCCGCGTCACGGTAAAGCTTCCAAAGCTTGATGCGTTGACGGCGGTGATGAGCATGGTGTCCAACAATTTGCAAATTGAGGATTACAGTGATATTGATCTGAAAACCTGCTACGGCGATCTGATCGATGAGAGCATTCTCAACGCAGATAAGACGATTGCATCGGTTTCGGTCTATTTACCCGCAGAGAAAAGCGTTCCCGAGTGCCTTTCTTTCCTGCGTGAGCGGTTCTCGGTGGCGGGACTTACGGATGCCGTGATCGAAACGATCGGCGTCACTGGGGAGGACTGGGCCAATTCCTGGAAGGCCTACTACAAGCCCATTAAGATCGGCGAGCGACTGGTGATCGTTCCCGCCTGGGAGAAATACGAGCCTGCCGAGGGCGAGCTGATCGTGCGCATGGATCCCGGTATGGCCTTTGGCACGGGCACGCATGAAACAACAAGGCTCGTCATTCAGCTCTTGGAAAAATACACCAAGGGAGGCTGCCGAATGCTCGACGTTGGAACGGGAAGCGGCATCCTTGCCATTTGCGCCTCCCGCCTTGGGGCAGGGGAGTGCTTTGCCTACGACATTGATCCCATGGCCGTTCGCGTAGCGCGCGAGAACGTCAAGGACAGCGGACTTACGAACATTCACTGCGACACGTCGGATCTCTTGCGCCACGTGGACAGAAGCCGTCCGTACGATCTCATCTGCGCCAACATCGTAGCCGATATCATCATTCGCATGACTCCGGATGTGGGAGCGCTGATGCACGAAAACACGGTGCTTTTGGCCTCGGGAATCATTGCCGAGCGGAGCGAGGACGTCATCGAATGCTTTGAGAAAAACGGCTTTTGCATCGTGGAGAAGCTGGAGGACAACGGCTGGTGCGGCCTTGCCGTGAAGAGAAAGTAAGATTGGCCGAGGAACGGCGGAGCGCTTTCGCTCCGCCGTTCTC
>JAFOGE010000038.1 GCA_017386965.1 Clostridia bacterium | reverse complement strand
GGTATCGGACAGTCAAGAATGTGTATGTTTTTCCTTCGCAAGGCCCACATTGGGGAGGTACAGTCCTCCTTCTGGTCCGAGGAGGAGACCCGAATCTGTGAGGAGAACGGCGTTCATTTGCTTTGATCACTTGGAGAAAAAAGCGGGAGTGAGTCAAGCGACTCGTTCCCGCTTTTCGCAATGACTATGGAAGGAGGTGTCCGCGTTGAAGCTTCGGTTGCTCTTGGGATCCTTTTCCGTTCTATTCATCATCCTTTTGGGATGCTTGCTCGGTGGCTGTGAAACAAAGCCGAGGGAGGAGCTTTCGTGGAGGGATCTTACCTGGGCGGTCGGTGCGCCCTTACCGGATGCGGAAGATTTTGCGCTCCGTCTTCCGGAAGGAATACGGGTGACATATGCGGAAGAGTACACCTATCCTTCGATCGGAGAATACACCTTAACGCTTCTGGTTAACGGCGGAGGCTATAAGGACCATAAGGTTCAGGTGCGCTTTACCTTGCAGCGTGACAATGTTCCCCCCGTGATCGAGGGGGCATCGGATCTGGTCAGCACCGAGGGCCTTGGAATTTCCTATCGCGCAGGCATCACGGTTACGGATAATTGCGACGATGCTGTCCGGCTGGAGGTGGATTCCTCTGCCGTCAATATCCATAAGCAGGGCGTCTATCCCGTGATCTATACGGCAACGGACAATGCAGGGAATCAAACCGTTTGCCGGGTGCAGGTTTACGTTTACCGGGAAGCGGTTTCGATGGAGGATCTGATGGAAAAGATCGCTCCGATCGCCGCCACGCTTTGCCCGGAGGGGGCATCCAAATACGAGAAGGCGGAAGCAATCTACGATTACGTCTATTACAACGTCGATTACGTTTCCTACTCCGACAAAAGCGATTGGATTCGTGCCGCCTATGAGGGCTTGCGCACGGGAAGCGGAGATTGCTTTACCTATTTTGCACTTTCCAAAGCCTTTTTCACCTATTTCGGAATCGAGAATATGGATATTCACCGCACGGAGGGGATCGTTGACGAACGGCATTATTGGAACTACGTCAACATCAGCTCTGACCCCGCGGCACCCCGCTGGTATCATTTTGACGCTACGCCCTTGGCAGGCGCAACGCATCGCGGATGCCTTCTCACCGATGCGCAGATCCGCGCATATAGTGAGGGACGAGTCAGCGAGGACGGTGTCCGGAACTATTTTTATGCTTATGATTCTGCGGACTATCCCAAGTCGGATACTCGCATCATCAATCACACGATCGAGCCTTGACGGGAAGGAGGAGCCGTTATGCTGAAAAATATTTTGGAATATCTGGAGGCGACTGCCCCTCGCCTGCCGGCGAAGATCGCTTATTCCGACGGACAGACGGACATGACCTTCTTCGCTCTTTTGGAAAGCAGTCGCTCAATCGGAAGTGCGCTTTTGGCAAAGGGTTACGGGCAGGAGCCGATTGCGATCCTTATGGCAAAGCAGCCCGCCCAGATCGCGGCCTTTTACGGATGCGTCTATGCCGGATGCTTTTATGTTCCTTTGGATGCGGATATGCCGATCGGACGCATGGAGCTGATCCTGGAAACCGTCGGCGCGCGTGCCCTGATCGTGGACGCTAAGGGGGAGAGGATCGCGCAAACGCTTTCCTTTGAGGGAGAGGTGCTTTCCTATTCTGCGCTTGCCGCGTATCCAGAGGATACGTCGGCGCTTTGTGCGGTGCGTGAACGCCAGATCGACACCGATCCCATTTACATCGTCTTTACCTCCGGATCGACCGGAATTCCTAAGGGCGTTTGTGCCTGCCACCGCTCGGTCATCGATTATGTGGAGGCACTTTGTGAGGCGCTGGAGTTTTCTGAAGATACCGTTTTCGCTAACCAGACGCCGCTCTATTTCGATGCTCCCTTAAAGGAGCTGATGCCCGTCATTAAGCTTGGCGCTACGGCTTATCTTGTGCCAAAGTCGCTCTTTTCCTTCCCGATGCGGCTCTGCGATTTCCTCAATGAGCATCGCGTCAACACCGTTTGTTGGGTCGTATCCGCCCTGACGATGATCTCCTCGCTTGGAGTACTCGAGAAGAATCCGCCGCGCTATTTGCGCACCGTCGCCTTTGGCAGCGAGGTCTTTCCGCCGCAGCAGTATCGCCTCTGGAGAGAGGCCTTGCCGGATGCTGCATTCTTCAATCTTTACGGACCGACCGAGGCTACCGGAATGTCCTGCTATTGGCGTGCGGACCGTGCGCTTGAGGAGGGAGAGCCCATTCCGATCGGCCGCCCATTCTGCAATACCGATCTTCTTTTGCTGACCGAGGACGGAAAAAGAGCCGCCGATGGGGAAGTGGGCGAGATCTATCTGCGCGGCACCTGCGTGACGCTCGGGTATTTTCGTAATCCCGAAAAGACGGCGGAGGCATTCGTGCAAAACCCGTTGCAGGATCACTATCCCGAGATCGTTTACCGCACGGGCGACCTTGCCTACCGCAACGCACACGGAGAGCTTGTGTTCAAATGCCGCAAGGATGCTCAGATCAAGCATATGGGAAATCGCATTGAGCTTGGAGAGATTGAGAGTGCGGCAATGCGCATGACGGGGATCTCACGCGCGATCTGCCTCTATGACCATGAGAGAAAACGCATTCTGCTCTTTTACACGGGAAGCGCCGAGCAGGATCTGCTCCTTGCGCATTTGAAGCACTATCTGCCGCGGTACATGATCCCTGCGATCTGTAAGCAGATGCCGCGCATGCCCCTGACCCCCAACGGAAAGGTGGACCGAAGGGCACTTTTGGAGAGCGCGGAGGCTTGATCGCAAATTATTTTTTGCTCCTTTTGGAGAAAATGCATAAAGGAATTGACAAATTCCTTATTTTATGTTATACTGTTTTGGTGAGAAACGAGCGGAAGAGCCTTCCGCAGGATGAGGTTAACCATGAAAAGAGAATTGATCAAACAGATTTACGCGGATCAGGAGGCCTTTGCGGGCAAGGAGATCGTCCTTGGCGGCTGGGCCAGAAGCATTCGCGACAGCAAGGCGTTCGGATTTATTGATCTGTACGACGGAAGCTGCTTCAAGACCATGCAGGTGGTCTTTGAGCGGGAGAAGATCGCAAATTACGACGAGATCGCAAAGCTCAACGTGGGCTCTGCCGTCGTCGTTCGCGGCGTCGTTGAGCTGACCCCCGAGATGAAGCAGCCCTTCGAGCTGAAGGCGATCGAGATCACCGTGGAGGGAGCCTCCACGCCCGATTACCCCTTGCAGAAGAAGCGCCACACCGTGGAGTATCTGCGCGAGCAGGCCTATCTGCGTCCCCGCACGAACCTGTTTTCCGCGATCTTCCGCGTGCGCAGTGAGGTGGCCTACGCCATTCACTCCTTCTTCCACAGCCGCAACTTCGTCTACGTTCACACGCCTCTGATCACCGGATCGGACTGCGAGGGCGCGGGCGAGATGTTCCGCGTGACCACGATCGATCCCGAGAATCCGCCAAGACGCGAGGACGGCAGCATCGATTGGTCCCGAGATTTCTTTGGCAAGAGCACCAACCTGACCGTTTCGGGACAGCTTGAGGGCGAGACCTACGCCATGGCCTTTGGCAACATCTACACCTTCGGTCCCACCTTCCGCGCCGAGAACTCCAACACGGCACGCCATGCGGCCGAGTTCTGGATGATCGAGCCCGAGATCGCCTTTGCGGATCTGGACGACAATATGCAGCTGGCCTGGGATATGATCCAGTACATTCTGCATCACGTTATGGAAAACTGCGCGCAGGAGCTGGAGTTCTTCAACCAGTTCGTCGATAAGACCCTGCTTGAGCGCTTGAGCAAGCTGGCCAACAGCAATTACGAAAAGGTCACCTACACCGAGGCGATCGAGCTGCTCAAGAAGAGCGGAGCCGAATTCAAGTATCCCGTGGAGTGGGGATGCGATTTGCAAACCGAGCATGAAAGATACCTCACCGAGACCATCTTCGGTAAGCCCATCTTCGTGATCAACTATCCCAAGGAGATCAAGTCCTTCTATATGCGCCTCAACGACGACGGCAAGACCGTGGCGGCCATGGATATGCTGGTGCCCGGCGTTGGCGAGATCATTGGCGGAAGCCAGAGAGAGGAGCGCCTGGATATTCTCCTTGCCCGCATGGAGGAGTGCCACCTCAAGGAAGAGGATTACTGGTGGTACGTCAACCTGCGCAAGTACGGAGGCACGAAGCACGCAGGCTACGGCTTGGGCTTTGAGCGTATCATTATGTATCTGACGGGTGTTTCCAACATCCGCGACGTTATTCCGTATCCCCGCACCGTCGGTAACGCGGAGTATTAAAGCACGTTTGCAAAAGCCGGGGGAATTCCATTCTCCGGCTTTTGTATGGAAAGAAAGGAAGTACGCATGAAAAACTTTGATATTGTGATCGTTGGCGCAGGCCCTGCCGGTATTTTTACGGCCCTGGAAATGCTTCGCAAGGGAAGTAAGAGAAGGATCCTGATTTTGGAGAAGGGGCGCTCGGTCCACGATCGCACCTGCCCTAAGGCCAAAACGGGCTACTGCGTCAACTGCAAGCCCTACTGTCACATTACCACGGGCTTTTCGGGAGCCGGTGCATTTTCGGACGGCAAGCTTTCGCTCAGCTACGAGGTTGGAGGAGATCTCCCCAATCTTCTTGGCGCCGACCGCGTGCAGAGTATGATCGATTATACCGACGGGATCTATCTGGAGTTCGGTGCAGATACGCACGTTGAGGGAGCAGAGGAGACCGACGAGGTCAAGGATATCCGCAAGAGAGCCATCAAGGCAGGCCTCAAGCTTGTCGATTGCCCCATTCGCCACATCGGAACCGAAATGGCGCACAAGCTCTACGGTGACATTGAGGATCACCTCAAGGACAACGGCGTTGAGCTTCGCTTCGGCTGGGAGTGCAAGGATCTTTTGCTCAAGGATTCCAAATGCCTCGGTGTTCTCGTCTCGCATGACGGCGTTACCGAGGAGATCTATGCGGACCATACCGTGGTTGCCACGGGACGCCGCGGTGCGGATTGGCTGGAGAAGCTTTGTGCCGAGCACAACATCGCCCACCTGCCCGGAACGGTGGATATCGGTGTGCGCGTTGAAGTGCGCAACGAGATCATGGAGCAGGTCAACCGCGTGCTTTACGAATCCAAGCTGATCGGTTATCCCGCCCCCTTCAAGAACAAGGTGCGTACCTTCTGTCAGAATCCCGGCGGCTTTGTCAGCCAGGAGAATTACGACAACAATCTTGCCGTAGTCAACGGACACTCCTTCAAGGAGCAGAAGTCCAACAACACCAACCTGGCGATCCTTTGCTCGCACAATTTCTCCGTGCCCTTCAATCAGCCCATCGAGTATGCACAGAAGGTCGGCGAGCTGACCAACATGCTGGGTGCGGGACACATTCTCGTCCAGCGCTTCGGCGATATTCTGGACGGCAAGCGCACCTGGGAGAAGGAGCTTGCACAGTCTAACGTCAAGCCCACGCTTCCCGATGCCGTGGCAGGTGACATCACCGCGGCCATGCCGTATCGCGCGATGACCAACATCATCAACTTCATCCAGGCCATGGACCAGGTCGTTCCCGGCTTTGCCTCTTACGAGACCTTGCTCTATTCGCCTGAGCTGAAGTTTTACAGCAACCGCGTAAAGATGGACGAGCGCCTCAACACGAACATCGAGGGTCTGCATTGCCTCGGGGATTCGAGCGGATGGACGCGCGGACTGATGATGGCATCGGTCATGGGCGTTTATATGGGACGCATTCTGCTGGAGGAAGAAGCAGGGAAGTGATCCCGATAAAGCAGAAAAAAGAATCGCTCCAAGCCAATTCGGCTTGGAGCGATTTTTTTGTTTTTTGCTTACTTCTTGGGGAAGCTGTCCTTCAGTCCGACCACGCGGTTGAAGGTGTTTTGGTTCTTGGTGTCCTTGCAGAAGTAGCCGACGCGAACGAACTGGAACTGCTGACCGGGCGCGGCGTCCTCAAGCGAGGGCTCGACCATTGCGCCCTCAACGCGGGTCAGAGAATCTGCGTTCAGGAAATCGAGGTAGGTCTTTCCCTCGGGAACGTCTGCGGTGTTCTCAATGTTGAAGAGACGGTCGTAGAGCATCAGTGCTGCGGGCTTTGCGTACTTTGCGGAGAGCCAATGCACGGTTCCCTTGATCTTTCTGCCGTCTGCGGGCATGCCGTTTCCGGTTTCCAGATCTGCGGTGGCGTGAATGCACTTGATCGAGCCGTCCTCGTTCTTCTCAATGCCGGCGTACTTGATGATGTATCCGCCCATCAGACGAACCTCACCATCGGGCTTGAGGCGGAAGAACTTGGGAGGCGGAACCTCGGCAAAGTCATCGGCGTCGATATAGATCTCGCGCGTCATGGGCACCTCTCTCGTGCCAAGCTCGGGCTTTTGCGGATGATTGGGAAGCGTGATCATTTCCACCTTGTCCTCGGGGTAGTTGTCGATCACCACGCGGATGGGATTGACCACGGCAACGCGGCGGAGTGCGTTCTCGTTGAGATCGTCGCGCACGCAGGCCTCCAGCTGACGGACGTCCACGGTGTGGTCGGTGTTGGTCACGCCTGCCTCACGAACGAAGGTGAAGAGTGCCCCCGGCGTGTATCCGCGGCGGCGCAGACCGCAAAGGGTGGGGAGACGGGGATCGTCCCAGCCGTCCACGTGTCCTTCCTCCACCAGCTGGCGGAGATAACGCTTGGACATGACGGTATAGGTGATGTTCATGCGGCCGAACTCCCACTGATGCGGCTTCTGAGCAAAGCCGATCTTTTCAACCACCCAGTCGTAGAGCGGTCTGTGGTTGCGGAATTCGCTCGAGCAGAGCGAGTGGGTAATGCCCTCGAGCGCGTCCTGGATGGGATGTGCAAAATCGTACATCGGGTAGACGCACCATTCGTCGCCCTGACGGTGATGGTGAATGTGCTTGATGCGGTAAATGACGGGATCGCGGAGGTAGGGATTGTCGGAGGAGGGATCGATCTTAGCGCGAAGGGTTCTTGCGCCGTCGGCAAACTCGCCGTTCTTCATTCGCTCAAAGAGCTCGAGATTCTCCTCCACCGAGCGGTTGCGGTAGGGGGATTCCTTGGAGGCCACGGAGCGGTCAGTGCCCTTGTAGTCGGCAAGATCGTCCTTAGAAAGATCGCAAACGTAGGCGT
>JAFOGE010000037.1 GCA_017386965.1 Clostridia bacterium | reverse complement strand
GCAGTATCCACGCGGATCTGCTCACGTTTTTCCTTCATCTCGGAAAGAGTTTCCAAATATACCGCTTCCAATTGATCGCGGACGGCTTCCTTTTCCTTACATTCCGCTTCCAGAGAAGCGATACGCTCTTTACCGGCGGCGATGCGCTCCTCGCTCTCCGAGTCGCTCTTTTTAGCGGCCTCCAGCTCAGCGGAAAGTGCCGCCTCAGCCATATTCAGATCGGAAAGCGACTGTCTTGCCAAGGTAAGAGCCTGCTCCGCATCCTCTGCGGCATTGGTGCATCGAGAAACCGCGGCTCTCGCATCCTGCCAGAGCGTTTCTTTTGCGGTACAATCCTCCTCGGAGGTCTTAACATCCTCCTTGGCGGCAAGGATCTCCTGCTCGGTGACGGTGATCTGCTTTGCGATCACAGAGGATTGCTGTTCCGACTCGGTGATCTCGCGGTTGCTGTCTATAACGATCTGCTCGTAATGCTGAAGATCGTTAAGGCAAACTGCCTTCTCGCCCTCCGCCTCTGCCTTGATACGTTCGGAAACGGATTTTTCCTGCTCGGTCAAAGACATGAGGCGGGAAAACTCATAGCTTTCGTTCAACTGCTCATCAAGCTCTTTTTCCAGAGCTGACTCTGCGTTCTGCGCCCGCTCCAGAGCGGCCTTTGCGTGCTCCAAGCCCTCTTCGCCTAAGTTACGCTTGGCTCTGAGATCATCTAAGCGGTTCAGCCAAAGAGTGATCTCCAAGCCCTTCTTCTCCTCGCTGAGAACCAAGTACTGCTTAGCGTTTTCCGCCTGCTTCTCCAAGGGCTTCACACGGGAAGCGACTTCTTGCAGAATATCGGTGACGCGAAGAAGATTGTTTTCTGTATCGGCAAGCTTACGCTCGGCCTCCGTCTTACGATAACGGAAGCGGGAAATTCCGGCCGCCTCCTCAAAAATACTGCGGCGTTCGTCGCCCTTCTGAGAAAGAACCTCCGCAATCTTACCTTGGCTGATAACGGAATAGCCCTCTCTGCCGATACCGGTATCGTAGAACATCTCGTAGATATCGCGCAGACGGGAAAGCTTACGGTTGATGTAATATTCACTCTCGCCGCTACGGTAATATTTACGGGTGATCACCGTCTCGGGAGAATCGGAAAGACGGGGCTTCTCATCGGGAGAAACGGCCTCCTCCTGCATATCCAACGTCATCTGGTGAGCAGAGCTGTATTCCTCCTCGGAATCGATGTACAAAGAAACGGAAGCGCAATTAGAAGCGGGACGATTAGGCGTTCCGTTGAAAATAACGTCATCCATTTTGGAGCCTCTGAGGCTCTTCATGCTCATCTCGCCAAGTACCCAACGGACGGCATCGGAAATGTTGGACTTACCGCTTCCGTTGGGGCCGATGATGGCCGTAACACCTTGCTCAAAGGTGATCTTCGTTTTATCGGGGAATGATTTAAACCCCTGCATTTCCACTGCTTTTAATCTCATGGCAGTTATCCTTCAATTTGAATTTTCACGTTCGGCACGGAAAGCGTTCCGTCCTCACGCAGATTGATACAGGCGGGCAAAAGAGCTTGTTTTAGCTCTTGTAAAACCACACCTTTATGACCTGTAAATTTAGAGATCTCGCCGCGGGGAAGCAACACGTTCAATGTCTTTCCTGCCGCCTTACCCGAAGCCTGTTCTATGATCCTTTTGGCATACAGAAAGCCGTACGCCAGGTCCGCAAGTGAGCCGTCTCTCGGGCCGAAGGGAGCAGTGCTCAACTCCTTAGAGGATTGCAGTCCGATCTTCAGAACACGCACTCCCAAAGAAATGAAGGTCTCCAGACAAGGAACCGTTCGTTTCGCGGCAGTCAAGTCATCCAACGGGATGTATTCTCCGCGAACAGTCATGTCGTACAGCTCCGTCCCCTCGAAAACCACAGTGGGATAGATGCGGGCAGATACCGCACCCATAGAGCAGATCTCATGGGCCGTTGCAAGCTCCTTGCGTTCATCCGAGCCGGGAAGCCCCAGCATCATCTGCCCTGTAAAACGAACGCCGTGCTTTTGCAACAGCTCTGCTGCAACGCGGGAATCCTTTGCAGTATGCCCTCGTCCGGAAAGGCGAAGCACCTCGTCATCCATGCTTTGCACACCCAGCTCAACATCGGTGACGCGGTAACGCACCAAAAGCTCCAGCACCTCGTCATCGATCAAATCCGGACGTGTGGAGATCCGTATACTTGAAGCGTACCCTCTATCGATAT
>JAFOGE010000036.1 GCA_017386965.1 Clostridia bacterium | reverse complement strand
GGATCCTTCGCGACGCAGGCATGCTTTATGCTGTCTGTGACGTTGACGCCTCCAAGCTTTCCGACTATCCGGACGTTGCACAGGTCACCGATTATACACGCCTTTTGGATGAGCTGCAGCCGGATGCCGTGCATATCTGTACGCCGCACTCCCTGCACGCGGAGATGGTGATCGCCGCCCTGGAGCGGAACATTCACGTTCTTTGCGAAAAGCCGCTCTGCATTAGCCACAAGGAGATCGATGCGGTCCTTCGTGCCGAGGAGCGGTCAAGCGCCCGTCTTGGCGTTTGCTTGCAGAACCGCTACAATCCCGCCAACCGCTTTGCAAAGGAATATTTGGCAGATAAGCAGGTCAATGCCGCCGTGGCGCACGTGGCCTGGAACCGCGACGCGGATTACTATGCCGCCGCAGATTGGCGCGGCAAATGGGAGAGCGAGGGCGGAGGCGTCTTGATCAATCAAGCACTCCACACGCTTGACCTGCTCCAATGGCTTTCCGGCAAGCCGGAGAACCTCGTGGCATCCGTATCCAATCTTACGCTCGACGGCGTGGTCGAGGTTGAGGACACGGCCGTGATCCTCGGAGAAGGGAAGTCGAGGCTTTCCTTCTTTGCCACCAACGGAGCCGGAGAGGATCTCCCGGTTGAGATCACCCTCAAGACGGATGCGGGCATCCTCAAAATCCTGCCCAAGGCAGTCTTGGCCGACGGTGAGCTTCACACGTTCGAAAGCAACGCTCCCGTCAACGGAAAGGTTTGCTACGGCAACAGTCACGGTACGCTGATCGCGGATTTTTACCGTTGTATTGACGAGAACCGACCTTTCCCCATCAATGGACAGGAGGGCGCTGAGGTCGTTCGCCTGATCCTTGCGGCCTACGAGAGCCGCGGAAAACGCATCGCTGTGCGTTGATCCCATTTTCCCCAACGCAGAAAATACAATAAATGCAGGAGAAATCAGCAAGATGAAAGCTTTTTTTGACGATTCCGTGCTTTTGCGCAACGAAAGCGCCCGGATCCTGTTTGAGAAGGTGAAAGATCTTCCCATTATCGACTATCACTGTCATCTCAACCCGCAAATGATTGCCGAGGATCGAAGCTTTTCGGACATCGGCGAGTTTTGGCTGGCGGGTGACCACTACAAGTGGCGCGCCATGAGAATGTGCGGCGTGGATGAGTATTATATCACGGGGGATGCGACCTTCAAGGAGAAATTCCTTGCCTATGCGCGCATCATGCCCAAGATGATCGGCAACCCGCTTTACTACTGGACCCACATGGAGCTGAAGCAGATCTTCGGCATCAACCGTCCCCTCAACGCCGAGAGTGCTGAGGAGATTTACGCCGCGGCCAACCGCAAGCTGGCCGATCTTTCGGTGCAAAAGCTTCTGCGCTTCTTTGGCGTGGAGCGTCTGGCCACCACCGATGACCCCGTGGATACGCTGGAGTTCCACGGCAAGCACGGTGACACGCTCGTTACCCCTACCTTCCGTCCCGACCAGGTCTATGCGCTTTCTGAGGCGTATCTCGAAAAGCTGGCGGCCACCGCGGGCATGGAGATCAACACGCTTGACGATCTGCTCTGCGCGCTCTCCGCTCGCCTTGATTTCTTCGTCAGCAAGGGATGCTTCATTGCCGATCACGGCTTTGAGCGCTTTCCCACTCATTACGCAAGCCGCGAGCTTGCCAAGCAGCTCTTTGCAAAGCGGGGTGGCTGGAGCGAGGAGGAGCAGGATCTCTTCTTCGGCTTCCTTCTGACCTGGCTGATGAAGGAATACAAGAAGCGCAACATTACCGCGCAGATCCACTTTGCCGTTACGCGAAACGTAAACCGCGAGCTTTTTGCGCAGGTTGGTCCGGATAGCGGACTGGACGTGCTCAGCACGGCGCCCGATCCCAAGGATCTGATTCGCTTCCTGCAGCAGCTGCCCGACGCCGAGCGCCCCGACATCGTTCTATATACCCTCAATGATGCAACTCTTACCTCGCTGGCCAGCGTCAGCGGCGCCTTCCGCAACGTCCGTATGGGCGCGGCATGGTGGTTCAATGATACCCTCAATGGCATCCGTCGCAATCTCTTGACGGTTTCGGAATATGCTTCCCTTGGTACAAATCTTGGAATGCTCACCGACTCCCGCAGCTTCTCCAGCTATTCGCGCTTCGACTTCTTCCGCAGAATCGTCTGCGACTTCGTCGGCGAGATGGTAGAGAACGGGGAATACGACCTTTCCTCTGCCGAGCAGCTGCTCACGGATATCTGTTATAATAACGCAAAGGAGTTAACGAACGTATGAAGATGACCTTCCGTTGGTATGGCGAAAAGGACTCCATACCGCTCAACTACATTAAGCAGATCCCCAATATGTCGGGTGTCGTAACGGC